>DATKUF010000142.1:0-2251 GCA_035530755.1 Spirochaetia bacterium
AATCCGCACCGCCGGGTTGATCCATCCGATGTTGTTGATCGATGAGCGGCGGGCGGTACAGGGGGCAGGATATACCGCGGCTGAAGGCCCGTAGTGACGCAGATCGACCGCCTCGGGGCGGTCAAGAACAAGAGTGCGATCACCGGATACTTTTCGAAACCTGGTCCAAAGCTCGCTGTCCGGAGCCGCGAAATCGTGATTTCCCGGTAGCACCAGCGCAACGTCTCCCTCGAACCGGGCGAGCGCCTGTCCGGCCTTCTGCACGTCGGCGGCCGCAACGGCCGGGCGGTCGAAAAGATCTCCTGCAACGACAAGGATCGAGCACTTTTCGCTGTTCGCTATTGCGACAATGGATTCCAGCGTCGTGAAGCGCGCGGCGGCAAGCTCCTCGCGGACTTCCGGGTAGGCCGAAAATTTCATGCCGAGATGCAAATCCGCAGTGTGCATTATTCGAAACATGTGCGAGTCCGGCGCCATTGTAACGGCAGGGCTCCGAGGCGTCTACTCTGAGCCTGTCAGGCGGCGGACGAGCTTGTCATTTGCGCGCCAGTTCGCCGCGACTTTTACCCGAAGATCGAGGTGCACCGAATAGGGGAACAGTCGCGCAATCTCTTTTTGAGATGCGACCCGAATGTCACGAATCTTTTCGCCGCCCTTTCCCACGACGATTCCTTTCTGGGACTCTCGCTCAACCATGATGAACGCTCGTATCCAGAGAGTTGTGCCCTCAGCGTGGACCTCCATGTCGGCGATATCCACGAACAGCGCGTGCGGAACCTCCTGGCGGGTCAGAAGTATTGCCTTTTCCCGGATAATTTCGGCCACCCTGAAGTTCGGTTCCTGATCCGTGTAGATGTCCGCAGGATACATCGGCTCACCCTCGGGGGCAGCTTCGAAAAGAGCCTCCTTCAGCCGGTCGACGCCGGTTCCCGCGAGCGCCGAGATCCGGAAAGGATGCGCTGTCGGGATTGCTCCCATCACGAATTGTTCGACCACATCCGGTACCGCGCGCTTGAGGTCGATCTTGTTCACTGCTACAACAACCCGTCCGCCGTGCTCGGCAATAATCTTCGCAAGCTCCTCCTCCTCGGTTGCCGGCGGGCGGCTCGCGTCCAGCACATAGAGGGCAAAGTCAGTTTCGGCGAGAGCCGAACTCACCAGATCCTTGAGGTGAAGATTGAACTTACGATCCGAGTGGTGGAAGCCCGGCGTGTCGATGAAGACGAGCTGGCCCGGCGGAGCGGTGAGTACACCACGAACCTTGTTCCGCGTGGTCTGGGGGACGGGGGACACAATCGATATTTTTTGTTCGCACAGCGCGTTCAGAAGTGTTGATTTTCCACTCGACGGCCTGCCGACAATTGCGACGAATGCGGCCCGGGTCATCTGTGTTTGCATCCTTTTCCCAATTCCAGTATATTCTCACTCATCACAATCACGTGAATGTAGCACGATCAGAGAGGAATTGACACTCATGGATGAATGGAAAAAGGCGCGGTTGCGCCAGCAGGGCGAAGAAGAAGAAGAAGAGGAACAGCAGCCGGAGAACGGAGCTCCCGATTTCAGCGCCTTTTATCAGAAGATGCTGAAAACTCGCAACATTTTGCTTTCCGGTGAGGTGAACAAGCCGCTCGCCGAACGTGTCATCCGACAGCTCCTTCTGCTCGAGGACATGGGCACGGAGCCGATCAAGGTGTTTATCGATTCTCCCGGGGGGGATGCCGATGCCGGATATGCGATCTTCGACATGCTGCGGTTCATCAAGCCGGAAGTACACATCATCGGGATGGGGCTCGTCGCGAGCGCGGCGGCGATCATCCTCCTCGCCGCGCCGAAAGAGCGACGGCTCGCACTTCCCAATTCCCACTATTTGATCCATCAGCCCCTCAGCGGAATGCGCGGCGTCGCGACGGCTATTGAAATCCACGCACGCGAGCTTGAGCGGATGAGGGTGCGGATAAATAAACTCATCTCTGAAGAGACGGGAGTCTCGCCGGAACAGGTGGAGAAGGACACGGACAGAGACTACTGGATGACCGCCGATGAGGCTCTGGGCTACGGCCTGGTCTCCCGTGTCATTCATCATCGGGAAGAAATCGGCGCATAGAAAGATATGCCGGACGGCGACGGATGCGTACAGGTTTCCACCTATCCAGGCTGGGCCGCGTCTGACGGAAGGAAACTTCCCCGAGGCGTATCTTTTCGAGGCGGCAAGGTGCGGGACGTGTTCGAGTTCGGGGAGGAGCTTATC
>DATKUF010000143.1:0-2717 GCA_035530755.1 Spirochaetia bacterium
CGCTATCGCGTCCGAAAGGGGCATTGTTGTGATCGATACAAATGTCTCGCCGCCAATCGCAAAGGCACTGCGCGAAGCCATCTCGCGGGAATTCGAGCGCAGCGATTTCGTCTATACGATCAACACACATGACCACGGCGACCACACATACGGCAACCAGGTATTCGCCGATACAACGATCATCGGTCACGACAACTGTGTGGTTCAAATGGTCAAGGGAGCGGAAACTCTGGGCCCTACGATCGAAAACTACAGAAACGCACTCAATCGCATGAAGGCTCGCATTGATTCCATGGACTCGAATCTGGAAGAGACCAAAGCGCAGGCGAGAAGACACGAGATTCTGACGCTTTGTGTGGACGGTTGGGAGCTGGGATTCGAGCTTACCCCGCCAAACCTGACCTTCAGCGACCGTATGTCCATCGATCTGGGTGATATGACACTTGAGCTCATATACTTCGGGAAAGCACATTCGAACAACGATATCCTGGTTCTCATCCCGGAAGAGGGCCTTCTGCTTGTCGGAGACATCACTTCCGCCAACGGGTCGCCGTATATCGACAAGGACAGAGTGGCGGACCTGCCGAGATGGATAGAGACTCTGGAAGGAGCTCTGCACGCTAAGGCCGGTATCAAACATATCGTCAACGGCCACAACAATTTCATCACGCTTGAAGACATGGAATCGCAGCTGGCTTACATCAAGGATCAGTACGAATACACCAAGGACAAGGAATCCTTCCTCCCCGTCCTTGAAAAAACATTGGATGAAGGCGGCATAGAAGCGGCCCAACAGGCTTATGATGATTTCAAGACATCTGCTGCCGGGAAATACTACTTCCTTGAGAGGGCTGCGAACGGCTTTGGTTACCAGCTATTAGGCCAGGAGAAAATCGAAGCGGCGATTGCGGTTTTCAAGATGATTGTCGACTCGTATCCCGAATCCTGGAACGCCTGGGACAGCCTCGGCGAGGCTCTCATGACTCACGGCGACACTGCTCAAGCAATTGAGAGCTACCAGAGGTCGCTGGAACTGAATCCCGATAACGACAACGCCACCAGGCAGATCGAGAGGATGCGCGAGGAGAAGCAGCAATAAGGCAGAAAGCAGTAATCACCCCAGCATGTCGCTTTGCAAAGATCTCAGATGCGCACCACCGAGATGGGAAACTCTAACTGCAACGATTTTCCGCCGGTTGGATCGAGTTGTTCTCGATCGCGTGCCTGGCTATCGCTCTCAGAATCCGACGGCTACATACTGACAGCCCTGTAAACGGCACGCTCGTGGTAACCGGTAATAACTTGGTAATAGTCGCTTAATTCTTCGTCGGCAGCCCTGTCTCCCGAGTCGATCAACAATGGCCGGCCCATTAACGAATTGAGCTTTTGCGAGGTGGCAACAACGATGATATTTTTTTTCCCGATCCTGCGGATAACCTCGGGACTGAGCTGTTGGTTGCCCCGGCCCAGCAGGTAGCCCTGGCCGCCGATGGGCGTGATAATCAGCCTGGATTCCCTCCCCGCCAGCAAATCCAAAAGCTGAGCCTCGCCTAGATCCCTTCCCACCGTTTTGCCGCCGCAGACGGCATCGATACCGAGTAACGCACCCTCCAGACCGAGCTTATCCAGTATCGCTCCGGTCGTTGTGCCCGGTCCGATGATGTAGAGAACGTCTTTCTCCATCGATTCAATCACGTCCTGGGCGATCGCCTCGTGGTGATAGTAATCGGAGGCCGGGCTGCTGCTCTTGCGGCCCTGCAGCAGACGGCGGTCCTGGGGTACTTTCAGATAACCGTAGAGCCGCGCCGAGAGGATTCCTGCGCGATACTCCTCCTCGTTGATGTCCATTACCTCGGCGTCATATACCCTGGACCTCGGGCCTCTGAAAAAAAGGCTTGTCAGCTCTCCGGCGCTCGCCGGGCTGACGGCAAAGGCAGCGGAATGTATTTTTACCCCGGCGGGGATACCCAAGGCCGGCATCCGCCGCCCGATGGCGGTATAGACATCCCGCGCGGTGCCGTCGCCTCCGGCGAACAAGAGCAGCTCTGCGCCTAACTCGAGCATCTCCACTGCCGCCGTGCGCGTGTCCTCGGCGCTTGTTTCTTCCTTCCCCTTTTCCCCGATCAATTCGGTGGCGAATCCACGCTCGAGCGCGATATCCCCTCCCATTCTCCCGGGGGGAGTCAAGAGGATGATCTCTTTGGCTAAAGGCTTTAGTCTGTCCAGGGTCTCGGCGGCGCGTAAATGGGCCGCCGGCTTCGCGCCCATCTCAATCGCCCGGCGCAATGTCTCCGGGCCGTCCGTCCCCTTGAGGCCGACGCGCCCCCCCATCCCCGCCACGGGATTTATTATAAGACCAAGCTTGTACATCAATATGACGACCGAGCTACCTCTTTCCGTGCTTCTTCAAGTAGGCACGCCAGGTGACGGCCCACTTCTCCGGATCATCGAATGTGCTCTGGTCGATCCTGTGAACCACACTGTTATAGGGCGCGCCCTTGACGAAATCGGGATTCTCATATGCCTCTTCGATCACCTTCTCCAACGCCTCGACATATTCGTCCAGCTCTTCCTTTGAATAGGACTCCGTCGGCTCGATCGTGAAAGGCTGCGGCACGATGAAAGGATGGTGGCTCGACCAAAGGTGGAAGCCGAAGTCGGCCATGCGCAGCGTGACGTCCTCGGTGGTGACTCCGGTATCTTTGGTCAACTGCTCC
>DATKUF010000144.1:0-18542 GCA_035530755.1 Spirochaetia bacterium
TCCCCCACTGGCGTTTGTTACCAGAAGCGTCCCAATCCCGAGCCGCTTCATCACGAATACCGGCAAAACGACATCGTCGATTGAATGCCCTTCGTAGAAATGAAATAGACCCGCCATGACGACGGCACGGTTCGAAATGAAAAGCGCCCCGCGATGGCCCGCGACGGTTGGTGTCGGAAACTCAGCAATGTCGGCGAACGGCAGCTGTTTTCCGCCGATACTGTCGGCAATTGACGAGAGTCCGGATCCGAGTATCACACCAATTTGCGGCGCGAATCGCGTTCCGCCGCAAATCTCCTCTATCGAGGCAACTGCGTTGTCTATGCGTGTCCTGAATCCCGGTCTCATTCGGCCTCCCTGCAGCCGTCCGTTTTCGTTGACAGAGGTGTCGGTATATGATACCTCATAAATGAAAATTGTTGAATCGTGCGTGAGGAGCAATCCGTGGACAAGATACCTGTTGGCATTCTCGGGGCCACCGGCACCGTTGGCCAGAAATTTATCATACTTTTGCAGGGTCACCCCTATTTCGAGATTACCGAGCTCGTTGCTTCCGAACGCTCGGCCGGTCACCGGTACGGGGAAATCGTCAAGTGGAAACAGGATGTGCCGGTGCCGCTCTCCGTGGCCTCGCTCCCGGTCAAGTCGCTTGAGGACTCCCTTGACGCGAAAGTCCTTTTCTCCGGCCTTGACAGCTCGGTCGCAGGAGAGGCCGAGACCTCCTATGCGAAACTCGGGCACGTGGTAATCAGCAACAGCAAGAACCATCGCATGGACGAGGATGTTCCACTCGTGATTCCGGAGGTGAACTCTGATCACCTTGAGCTCGTGCGAACGCAGCCCTACGACGGGGCGATTATTACCAATTCGAACTGCTCGACGATGTTCCTCGCAATGACGCTTGCCCCGCTCCACCGCGCATTCGGGGTCAGTGCCGTACATGTCACCACCATGCAGGCGATTTCAGGTGCGGGGTATCCGGGTGTTCCGTCGATGGATATTCTGGGAAATGTCATTCCGTATATCGGCGACGAAGAGGAGAAGATGGAACGCGAAACCCAGAAGATTCTGGGGACGCTGCAGAAAGGACGCATCGAGCCCGCTCCATTCGCAGTGAGCGCGCAATGCAACCGTGTAGCGGTATTTGACGGCCATACCGAGACTCTTTCGGTGAAATTCGAGCGCAAGCCTGCCGTGGAGGAAGTTGCACGGGTGTTGCGTTCCTTTTCGGGTTTTCCTCAGGAAAAGCGGCTGCCGTCGGCGCCTGCGCACCCGATCATCGTAATGGATCAACCCGACCATCCGCAACCGGCCCGCCACATATGGCTCGAGCGCGGAATGGCCACCTGTGTCGGCCGGATACGGGCCTGCCCGGTGTTCGACGTGAAAATGGTACTGCTCGGCCACAACACGGTCCGCGGGGCTGCGGGCGCAGCGATTCTCAACGCCGAGACCTTCGTACAACTCGGATACCTCAAAGCATGATCGTCCTCAAGTTCGGAGGAACGTCGGTTCAGGATGCGGGGCGAATGGATCGTGTGCTTGACATCGCTGCGAGCCAGCTTGAACGCGCTCCGGTGCTCGTCTCATCAGCCATGGGAAAGACGACGGACTCCCTTGTCAGAATAGGCGAAGAGGCGGTTGCCGGAAACGGAAAAGCGGCAGCCGATGGCGTAGCGTCGCTGCGGACTCACCACTTCGACACCGCCAGAGAGTTCCTGACAGGTGAAAATCTCACCAAAGCCCGAAATGCGCTCGAGGAGATTTTTGGCGCTCTTGGTTCGCTGGTGAAGGGACTGGTGCTCATCCGGGAATGTACGCCGCGGACGAGCGATGCGCTCTTGAGTTTCGGCGAACTGTTGTCAACGACGCTTCTGTCCTTTCGAGCGCGGGAACGGGGAATTGCGTGCGAGTACCTGGATAGCCGCCATTTTGTCAAAACCGACCAGGAGTTCACGCACGCCTCGGTTGACTTTCCGAGGACTAACGCCGCAATCCGACAGATGCTCCATCCGGCTCCCGGAAAGGTGCTCGTTGTCCAGGGGTTCATCGGCAGTACCGAAAGCGGCGTGACCACCACGCTCGGTCGCGGAGGTTCCGACTACACGGCAACAATTATCGGCTCCGCGCTCGAGTCCGAAGAAGTGCAGATCTGGACCGACGTAAACGGTATCATGACGGCTGATCCCCGGGTCGTTCCCGAGGCGGTCTCCATTCCCAGGATCAACTACGAGGAGGCGGCCGAACTTGCCTACTTCGGCGCGAAGGTCGTTCATCCCTCCACAATTCAACCAGCCGTCGAGAAGGGAATTCCGGTATGGGTCAAGAACACCACAGATCCGGACGGGCCCGCAACCCGCATCTCGCGCGACCCGGGCGTCCCGGGCCTTCGAGCCATCGCTTCAAAAAAACGCATAACTCTCATCACGGTCGACTCTTCGCGAATGCTCAACGCCTACGGATTTCTCAGCACGATATTCGCGATTTTTGAACGAAACCGTATTTCGGTCGATCTCATTGCGACCTCGGAAGTCTCCGTCTCGATGACTGTCGACAGCCCGACAAACGTCGATAAGGCCGTGGCTGAACTGAAACAGTACGGCAGGGTTACCGTTGAACAGAATCACAGCATCGTCTGCCTGGTTGGGCGTGATCTGTGGAAGGATTCCTCATTCGTTGCGGCCGTATTCGACGCACTCAAGGGAACCCCGATCCGGCTCATATCGCTTGGATCCTCGGACATCAATCTTTCGATGGTGGTTCCGGAAAGTGACGCCGATAACTCGGTCCGCAGGCTGCATCGCGAGTTCTTTTCGATGACTTCCTGAATTCAAGCACCTGTTCCTCGGTTCCCGGAGATAGCCCAGCGTCGATTCATAGTGTACAATTCTTTCTCTCAGACGAGGCGCAAAGTGGACGGGATTTTCGACAGACTAGGGGACCTTCTCCGCTCGATCATACAAACCGATGAGGATCCACAATCGACATCCTCGCGGCCGGGACATGGCGACCCTGATATGCAGGCGGCGTGGGATGAGTTGGATGACTACCTGAATACTGAAAAGAAGGAAGACGGTCCATCATCAGGCGGTGCGAACCGGGGATCCGACCGGCAGTCGCGAGCTACCTCGAGGGACGCCGGGCTCCACCGGGGACCCATGGACGAGCTACGGCAGGACTACAGGAATCTGGAAGTGCCGTTTGGCGCATCGTTTGACGAGGTGAGAAAGGCATACAAGAATCTTCTGATCGAGTACCATCCGGACAAGCACTCGGCAAGCCCCGAGAAACTGAGAATCGCGACCGAGATCACCAAGAAGATCAATTCGTCGTTCCAGAGAATTAAGCGCTATCACGAAACGGGAAATGTTTAGCACGAGCCGGTGACACCGCTCCGTTGCGAAGCCCGAGCGTTCTTCACACAAGGACTAATCCTCCATCCTGTACTCCGCGATCTTTCGATGAAGAGTTTTTCGTCCAATGCCAAGCATCTCGGCGGTCTTGCTCTTGTTGCCCTTGTTCAAGCTGAGCGTACTGCGAATGATCTCTTTCTCAGCATCCGCAAGAGAGGCACCCAGATCGATCTTTATGTAGTTCCCGTCGGTGTCGATCCCGACCGACGGCGGCAGATCGTCGACGGTAATGATGTTTCCTTTACACATAACCACGGCACTCTCGATGCAGTTCCTCAGTTCCCGTACATTTCCGGGCCATGAGTAGCTGTACAGCGCCGATCTGGCCTTTGGATCGAGCCCCTCGATCTGCTTGCCGATCTCATGGGCGAACTCCTTCAGAAAGGCGGCGATGAGCAGCGGTATATCCTCTTTGCGCTCGCGCAGCGGTGGAATGTGTATGTTAACGACATTCAATCGGTAGTAGAGATCTTCCCGGAATGCGCCTGAGGCGATCTCCACTTTCAGGTCTTTGTTGGTTGCCGAGATGATGCGGACATCAACGTCGAGAGTCTCCTCACCACCGACCCGTTCGAAACGTTTCTCCTGCAGGACGCGGAGAATCTTGATCTGAACAGCTTGATTGATTTCCCCGATCTCGTCGAGAAAGATACTCCCCGTATTGGCGAGTTCGAAACGGCCCCGCTTGCGAGCGATGGCACCGGTAAAAGATCCTTTTTCGTGACCGAAGAGTTCGCTTTCCAGAAGCGATTCCGAGAGTGCAGCGCAGTGGACCTTGATGAACGGCTTTTCGCCGCGTTGAGAGAGGTTGTGGACCGCATCGGCGATGAGTTCCTTGCCGACGCCGCTCTCTCCGGTAATCAGTACTGAGGCCTTCGTCGGAGCAACCTGCTGCACGACTTCGAAAATCTTGCGCATCGCATTGCTCTTGCCGATGATGTTCCGAAACTGACGCTGCTTGGAGACCTCATCCTGGAGAGCTCTATGCTGCAGGACCAGCTCCCGGGTCTGGAGCGCCCTCTTTACCAGAAGGGACAGACGATCCAGGTTGACCGGCTTGGTCAGAAAATCGTAGGCACCGTCGCGCATCGCTTTCACTGCTGTTTCGATGGTTCCGTGGCCTGTGAGAATAATGACCGGAACGGTCGGATGAGATCCGGCCACGGAGCGCAGGACCTCTTCGCCCGAAACGCGCGGCATCTTGAGGTCCGCAATGACCAGATCCACGTCTTCGTCGTTCACGTAACCCAGGGCTTCTTCCCCATCAGCGGCAAGAAGAACGTTGTGGCCGTCAAGCTCCAGAGCTCTTCCGAGACCCTCTCGAATGTTCTTTTCATCGTCGACGACAAGCACGTTGAATTTCATTGCCTCTCACCTTCCCAGCTCAAAAGGTGCTGGTATTTCTGCGGAATAGGCAGCGTTATTCTGAAGGTTGCGCCCTTGCCCTCCTGGGAAGAGACACCGATCTCGCCCATATGTTCCTTCACCACTTTGTACACAAGCGTAAGACCAAGTCCGGACCCGAAGTCCCGCGTAGTGAAGTAGGGTTCGAAGATCTTCGCCATTATTTCGTCGGACATCCCTTCGCCGCTGTCGGCGATGCGGAGAACCGCGTCATCGCCGGAACGCTCGGTAGTGACGACGAGGGATCCCCCCTGAGGCATCGCCGAAATTGCGTTCTTGATTATGTTCAAAACCGCCTGCTTCACGTATTTTTCGTCAAGCATCAGGGGAGGAAGGGTCTCGTCAAACTCTTCAGTCAACGTGACATTGGCCTCTTCAAGCTCGTAACGGACAAACTCCAGAAGGTTGGCTATTACCTGGTTCAGATCGGTCTCCTCGAGTTTGGTATCCATCGGCCGCACCGCGAACAGAAAATCGACAACAATGCGATTGAGTCGCTCAACCTCTTCATTGACGATTTCGATGTATGGCTGGATTATTTTCGGATCGACCGATGTCTTTTCTTTGATCGCCTTCTGGATGAGCTGGATATGGATTCCGATCGACCCGAGCGGGTTCTTGATTTCATGGGCAACCCCGGCGGCGAGCGTCGTCAGCGCAGCGAGACTCTCGGCTCTCCGCAGACGCGCCTCCCGCCCGCGTTTCTCTGTGATGTCGTCGACATGGAGAATGTTGCCCTGGATGTGACCGGCGCGGACAAGAGGAGTAATGCTGCACGAGAGGGTGCGCGTGACGCCTTTCGATTCGAGTGTGAACTCGCGGTCGACAATCGACTCCTGGCCTTCGAGCGTCTCTCTGACAAAGCGCGAGATTTCGACGTCGAGTATGGCATCCCAAACCCGTTGCTCATAAATGTCCTGCGACGAGAACGGCAGAAGCCTTTCGGCGAATTTGTTGTAAAACACCAGGTTGTGATTTACGTCCGAAACTATCACGCCTTCGCTAAGCGAATCGAGCACAACGTCCATGCGCTCGTTTTCGGATGCGAGATCATACAGAAGCTGATGGATCTGCGCCTTGTCGAGCTTCGGGAGCTTTTTGAGCGCGCGCTGGATGAAATTTCTCATCCAGGCCTCCGCATCTCGTAGTAAAGCGTTTCGACAGCCGATTCGCCGCTCATGTTCAACTGCTCGACCCGCGCCACATGTTCCTCGAGAATCTGACCCCAGCGCTCGAGCCGACGGATTCCGCCGGAGCGGGTGCCCGGTTCGAGGGTCCGCAGCTCGGCCTGAGAACGTCGGAGAAGCTCATCGGCGAAGTAGCGGAAAGCTGACCGTGTGGATGCAGCTTTCAGCGCGGCCTGCACCGCGGCGACCACGGACGTGTCCGGCGCGGCGCCGATTACTGCTTCGAGGAACGCGTGAGCCTGCAGTCGAATATCCGCGGTCCCGGCAAACTCCATGCGGAGAAAGAAGTCCCGCATGGTCGCGCATCCTTCGGACGGCAGCCGGAAGATTCTCTCCAGCACCTGCTGCGTATCGTCAAGTCCTCGTTCCCGCGTGACGTAGCTTCGAGTACGCGAAAGAATAGTAGGAATAATTGCCCCCCTGCGCGTCGTGGTCAGAACAAAATATACTCCCGCAGGAGGCTCTTCGAGTACTTTGAGCAGCGCATTTCGGGATCCTGCCTGCATCCCATCGGCATTTTCAATGATAATGACTTTCCGGGCACTTTGCGTGGTCATGTGCGCCCAGAAGGTGGCACGCCTGATCATGCCGACCGGTACATTGTCGGTCACAAGCTGCGCGCAAACTTTTTCTGCCGCAGAGAGTGCTTTGCCGAGTAACTTTTCTAGCCGCGTCTCCGACGGCAACGCCCGAACCGACGATGCCTTCCCGGAGGTTGTCGATTCATCGCGCACGGGTGTGAGTTCTTCGGCAGTTTCAGCGAGGAGTGTGAGAGAGTCAGACGCCTTGCCCAGGCGGGCCTCGTCGCCCTCCCAGAGGATTGAATCGAACCTGCGCAACAGCTTCCGCAGCGAGCGCACATAGAGGTACTGGGCCGCCGGCCGGCGGTTCCGCCGCAACGACTCACCACACGCCAGAATGTCCTGCAGGAAATAGCGCCCCCCGAGAAGGAGGGTTTCGGGGTGACTGAGCTGCCGTTGCGCCGCGCACGTCCTGCAGGTGCAGTTCCACTCGGCGGAGCCTTTTTCGCAGGTGAGAACTCGCGCCAGCTCGAGTGCGATCGAGAGCTTTCCCGAGTATTGGGGGCCGTGCAGGAGAATCGCGCTGGGCAATTCAGCCTGCCGCGTGTCATGCAGGAGCTGTTCGACTACCTGGGGCTGCCCGATGATGTTTTCGAACATTAGGAACCCAACTGAAGCACGTGAGTCGCGTAAGGCATCAGAGGAAGAAGCACCTTCGCGAACAGGCTTTGATTGATTACCGAATGAAGATCGAAAAACGGCTGCGCTCTCATTACCAGGATCACAAGGAAGATGAGGACGAGTCCCTCAGCCAGTCCGAGAAAAAATCCGAGTGCCCGATCGAGGCTGTTCAAATTTATCCGCTCGACAACCCTGTTCAAGCCTCCTTCGAATAGCTTCACAACCACGTAGACCAGGAGAAAGAGGCCAAGAAAAGCTATGATCTGCGTCCAGTAGCTGTTCCCGATGTAGGGAGAGATCTTCACGGCAACGATCCCGGACAGAAGCACGGCGGCGAGAATTCCGAGAATGAGCGCCGCCATCGACATGAACTCGTGAACAAAGCCGCGAAACATTGCTCGAAGGACAACGAGTATCAGAAGGATGACAAATACAATATCAAGCGGTGTAAGACTCACGGTCTTGCACCTCGATCGTCAGTCGATAGCCGCCGGGCGAGGTTCACGATTCCGTCGACTATTCGTTCGGCGGCGTCCCGGTTTCCGATGGACGACGCGGCAACCGCCATGGATTTCAGCCGGGCTGGATCACCGGCGAGCGAGGCAACCGCCTGGACAAGCAGACCGGTTCCCGACGACATATTCCCGGGCAGGTCGGCCTCCACATCGAGCTCCCGAGTGATTCGGCCGGCCGGAGCTCGATTTCCATCGGAGCCGACGGAACCGTCGACATCGTCGTTCAACACGATCGACGCGCCCCTTCCCGCAAAAAGCCCGGCGTTTCGCACCTGGTCTCCGCGGGTCCCGCTCCCCGCCAGCGGAATCAGAATGGATGGTTTGCCGGCGACGGCTATCTCCCACAGCGTCCCGGCGCCCGCACGGGAGACCACGAGGTCGGCCGCCGCGAGCACGTCACCGTATTCTTTCCGAAGAAACGGTACCGGGAAATAGTGTCCAGGTTGCTCGGAACCCGGCGAATCGTTCGCCGATCCGGTTTGGTGCACGACATAAAAATGCTCGCGCAGAGATGGAAGCGCCTCACCGATCATTCGGTTTATCCGGCGGGCGCCCTGGCTCCCCCCGAGCACCAGAAGAAGCGGCCGCCCGCCCGGGGCGTTCACAAAGCGTCGGCCCGCTTCGGAATTGCCGCGGAAAACGTCGGATCGCACGGGGTTTCCAGAGACCACCACGCGCCGCTGAACTTCATCGGCAAAGCAGGCCTTGGTTTCCGGGTAAGCCACGAAAATGGTTTCAGAAAATCGCGCATTGATGCGGGTCGCGAGTCCGGGATCGGAATCAGATTCGTGCGTAAGAACCGGAATCCTGAGTATCCGCGCGGCAATGACCGGCGGGACAGAAACGTACCCACCTTTCGAAAAGAGCGCCGCGGGACCTATTTTCCGTAGGATTGCATACGACGCGATGATGCCACCGAACACTTTGAACAGATCGATTGCATTCTTGAGGGAAAATTCACGTCGAAGTTTGCCGGCCGGGATGCTATGGAAAGGTATCCCCCACTCTTCTACGATTTCCCGTTCCATCCCTTTCCCCGATCCGATCCAGTGCAATTCGCCAACCCATCGGGATCGCAGCACTTCGAGGACAGCAAGTCCGGGAAAAACGTGGCCGCCTGAGCCACCTCCGGTAAAGACTATTGACTGCGACATACCTACCCTTGTGATGAAACGGTTCGACCCGTATACTCGATACTATCATGACGAAAACTTCTTTTGCAACGTTGGTCGCTTTTCTCCTGGCCGTCGGCATTCCCGCCGCTGTGTGCGGCCAGCAGAGCGAGGCCGGGCGACCGATTGAGCAAATCATTTCAAATGCTCCGGGGCTGACAGAGGTGGAGGCGGGTCAGCTTGCGGAAACCGGAAAGATCGTGAACACCTACGCGAACAGCCTTCAAACCCGGCTCGCACCCGATTTCGCCGGACTGGATGCCGTGCGGAACGATCTCTCTCAGATTCATGTCGTCTACGGCATCGAAGCGCTCTACCGGGTTCCGGTACCCGCAGTGATCGGTTCAAGTCCCGAAAAATTCCAAATCCTGTACAATATTGCAAGATCGATAAGTACGCTCAAAGGAATCGAATACTACTCCGCAAGCCGGAAACGCATGAGAGTCTTTTACCTAGAGTCCTACGCAATATCCGGACCCGAATCGCGCAAGGCGGAGCGGGATCCGCTTGTCAACACGATACCGGCCAAGAGCACAGTCTATGCATTTCAGGAAGACTCAAGTTTCGGCAGCTACGTCATGCAGATCGACTACAGCGCCGGATCGAATCTTTTCAGCCCGGATTACGTTTTGATGTCGCTCCACAACCTGACCAAGATGAACTATTCAATTTTCCCGATTATCGATCTGAAGCATTTTCACATGAATCTCGCAATCATACTTCGCGAGGACGCGCTCTACATCTACGGCAATTCCGGGATTGACACCTTCTCGTTCGGGTTTCTCAAGGACCATATCAATCAGAGCTTTGCGAACCGGCTCACGGCGGTTTCCGACTGGTTCGTGGCGAGAATGCGGGCGAAGGCGCAGGAACTCACGCATTCCTAACACGAATGTGACCAGTATTTCACGGTGAGTAATTACTGTTATGCCTCGTGGAAAAGAGATGGAGAGGATAGATGGCGAGCTTTGAAGGCAGCCGCGAAACAACCAACGTTCAGACGACGGCGAGACCGGCGATTGAGATAAAGGGTCTCAACTTCCACTATGGAAGCTTCCACGCCGTGAGAGATGTCAGCATTTCATTTCAAACAAACCACGTAACCGCACTCATTGGTCCCTCCGGCTGCGGCAAGAGCACGGTGCTTCGAACCCTCAATCGCATGAACGAGCTCATTCCCGATACTCGAACTGAAGGAGAAATTCTTTTTCACGGACGAAACATCTACGATCGGGATATTGACCCCGTTGATATCCGTCGACGGATAGGTATGGTATTTCAGCGTCCGAACCCGTTTCCCAGAAGTATCTACGACAATATTGCATGGGGCGCGAAGATTAACGGATACCAGGGGGACGTGACAGAGCTCGTCGAAAACTGCCTGAAGAAAACTGCGCTCTGGGACGAGGTGAAGGATAAGCTGAAACAGAATGCCCTGCGGCTTTCGGGTGGTCAACAACAACGCCTGTGCATAGCGCGTGCGATCGCGATTGAACCGGAGATTCTGCTAATGGATGAACCGGCTTCGGCCCTTGATCCGATCTCGACGGCGAAAATCGAGGACCTCATAGACGAATTGAAAGTAAATTATACAATTGTGATTGTTACTCACAATATGCAACAGGCGGGACGTATATCCGACCGGACTGCATTTTTCATGGTAAACGAAAATCGCGCAGGCTACCTTGTCGAGTATGGCGATACCAAGGAGATATTCTTCAACCCGAAAGATTCGCGCACAGAGGCCTACATCTCGGGCCGTTTCGGTTGACCGTCGTGTGGGCGAGTGATGCATAAATTGCCGCGAAAATCGGAGAATCAGGGTACATAAGATGGAACTGAGACAACATTTTTCCGCGAACATGAGTCAACTCTATCAGAACATTCTTCGGATGGGCACGATGGTGGAAGAGGCTCTGAAAAAGTCGCTCGTTGCGATTTCCAACCATGACATGGAACTTGCCCGTCAGGTGATCGACGAAGATATCCGAATCGACGAAATGCAGGCGCGGATCGAAGACCAGTGCGCTTTGCTTATTGCCACAGAATCGCCGGTCGCATCGGACCTTCGCGAGATCATTACAGCCGTAAAGATCGTGTCCAATATCGAGCGCATCGGCGATCACGCGAGACATATTGCGCGCGCGGTAGACAAACTGAAGAGCCCTGCACTGCTTGCCACCGTTCCGAAATTCAGGAAGCTCGCGGAGCTCGGGATCGGAATGATTCACGACGCAGTGACCGCCTTTGTCGAACAGGATGCGGATCGCGCGCGGGAAGTCGCAGACCGCGACGATCTGATTGACGACCTGCATGCGGAGCTTTACCGCGAAATTGTGGCTATCATGACTCATGACGGAACTCTGGTCGAAGAGGGAATCACCATGACACTCCTCGCACGCTTCATGGAACGGCTTGGTGACCACGTCACGAACATCTGCGAGTGGATAGTGTTCGCGAAACAGGGAAAGCACATCGAGCTCAATTCATAGTGTCGAGGAGCGTGCGCCGATGGGAAAAGAGCGAATTCTCGTCGTTGACGACGAGGAAGATATCCGCGAGCTTGTCTGCTACAATCTCGAAAAGGAAGGGTACCTTGTCGCCCCGGTGAGAACGGGCGAAGAGGCGCTCGAATACGTCACTCGGCTCACACCGGACCTGGTGATTCTGGACCTCATGCTCCCCGGCGTCGATGGGCTGGAGGTGTGCCGACGGCTGAAAATGCAGGGGCAGACGCGGACGATCCCGATTCTCATGCTGACGGCCAAATCGGAAGATACGGATATCGTCGCAGGCCTCGAACTTGGAGCCGACGACTACATCACCAAACCGTTCAGTCCTAAAGTGCTCGTTGCCCACATTCGGGCGGTTCTCAGGCGGTCGCGGGACTCCGCGAGCAGGGCGGATGCGACATTCCTGCGAATCCACAACATCACTATCGACGTAGACCGACACGAGGTAAGCGTGGACGGCGTACCGGCATTTCTCTCCGCCACCGAGTTCGCGATTCTCGAATACTTCGCCCGAAGTCCCGGGTGGGTGTTCTCCAGAAACCGAATTATCGACGCGGTGAAGGGGAAGGACTACCCGGTGACGGAACGATCCGTCGACGTCCAGATTCTCGGGTTGCGGAAAAAGCTCGGCGCCGCCGGGGAGTACATCGAGACAATTCGTGGCGTGGGATACCGCATCCAGGCTGAGCCGTAGATGCCCGACTCGCTGCGAAAGCGCGGTGTAGCCGCGATCATCGTCATTGCGCTCGTTCTGGCGATGACGGCAACAGCAGCAGTGGTCGTCGCGGCTGTTTCCGGAACACTCTCGGGCGCCGGGTCGGCGGTGACGATCGCGCTGATCATGTTATTCTGCGGCGCATCCGCGGTAGTGGCTTCCCGCGTCTTTATACGCAACTACGTGATCCCCTACAGCCGGATACTGGGCGCCCTGAAGATGAACGCACCCATCGATACCGGTCGGTCCCTCTCACTTCCGCAGACTACCCGTTTGAAATCTCTGACGAGCGCAATCGCCGCTTCGCTGTCGCGGCATCAAGAGTATCTTACGAACATCCAAAACGAGAGGGACGAGCTTTCAGCAATTCTGCAAAGCATGGTTGAAGGGGTCATCGTTCTGGACGACGAGTTACGCGTCCGGTCGATAAACCGCTCAGCCGCGGCGATGTTTGACGGTCCCGACACGGACTTGTGCGGGAAGACTTTGCTTCAGGCGTTGCGAACCACTGACCTTTCCGATTTCGCCGAACGTGTGCACGCGGCACGCGCGCCACTGGAAGAGAATATTACGCTTTACCGGGACGGTGTCCGCTATCTTCAGGTCCACGGCATCACGCTATCGCTCCAGTCCGCGGGTCCAGGGGGTGTGCTGCTCGTGCTGAACGACATTACCAGGATGAAACAACTGGAACAGATACGCAAGGACTTTGTCTCTAACGTTTCCCATGAGTTGAAAACCCCGGTCACGTCGATAAAAGGCTTTGTGGAAACGCTCATTGACGGAGCCATGGAGGACCGTGAACGAGCGGGACACTTCCTCCGGATCATCCTGAAGCAGACCGACCGAATTCACGACATCATCGAGGACCTGCTGAGCCTTGCCCGACTCGAACAAAACGAATCCCCAATTCAGACGAAGCGGTGCGATGTTTCGCAGATTCTAGGTGCAAGCGCGGATAACTGTCGAATCGTCGCGCATGACAAAGCAATAGAAATCCGCCAGACCATTTCCGGGGAGCGCGAGATCATCTGCAACGCCAGTCTTGTCGAGCAGGCAGTCACAAACCTTATCGACAATGCAATCAAGTACTCCCCGTCGGGAACCGAAGTGACGGTGGCCGTTACGAACCGCCCCGACCACGTGTCGATTTCCGTCATCGATCAGGGCCAGGGAATTCCCGACCGCGATTTATCCCGGATCTTCGAGAGGTTCTACCGGGTCGATCGCGCCAGGACGCGAGACATAGGCGGAACCGGACTCGGCCTGGCGATCGTCAAGCACATAGCAATTGCTCACGGAGGTGAGGTCGAAGTAATAAGTCAGCTTGGAAAGGGCAGCACGTTTACGTTGAGTCTTCCTCAGTCCCAGCGCGAAAATCAATAGGTCAGGGCCGTCTCAATCTCCACGCGATTACGTCCGTTCTGTTTCGCCATATACATCGTGCGGTCCGCCCTGGATATCCACATCTCGCGGGATTCGCCGCTTCGAAACTGCGCAATACCAAGGGAGGCCGTTACCGGCACAATGGTCCCGTCACACTCAACCTGCTTTTCTTCAAGCGCTACGCGGAACCGTTCACCGAATCTACGTGCCTGCGGCATCGAGGTGTTGGGCAGAAGAATGAAGAACTCCTCGCCACCGTAGCGGCCCGCGTGGTCGTACTTTCGCAGCTCCTCTTTGAGCACGTCACCGATCATACGAATGACCATGTCGCCGCACTGGTGGCCGCAGCTGTCGTTGATGTTCTTGAAGAAATCAATATCCATCATGATTCCGCAAAGTGTGGAACCTGTGCGAACGGCGCGTTCAATTTCGACGTCGATCATCGTGAACAGGCTCATGCGGTTCATCAGTCCCGAAAGAATGTCGTAGCGCGCGATCCGTTGAAGTTCTCTGTTGTTTCTCTCCAGTTCCAGATTTATGATTTCGATGTTCTGATACGCCCGCTTGAGGTTCATGTTCTGATCGAGAACTCGCGACGAAAGCTCCTCTTCCTGCTTGACTGCATTGCGATAAAATTCACGATCACCGTAAATCATCGTCTGCGTAAAAAAATGAGCCAGGGCGGATTTCACCCGGATCTCCATCTCGACCGCTTCCACCGGTCTCCTGATGACATCATCGAAACCCGCGTCCACGGCCCGCGAGAGATGTTCCGACTCCCAGGTAGTGCTGAGCAATACAATCTGAAGCGGGCGCTGGTAATAGATGCGGCGAAATGCACGGCAGAGATCGAAGGCGTCGCCCTGCGGAGATTCGATACCGAGAACGATTACACCGAGCTCTTCACCTTCGGCGGTTCGTAATGCCTCCTCCGCCGTTCCGGCCTCGAAGACACGCACGCCGTGAATTTTTGAAATGACGCCGCGAACGAATTGTCGATCCAGTTCGTCCGATTCGGCAATCAGGCAGCCGACCACCTGGTCGCTCATCATTGCCCTTCCGTCCGCGTACACGCTTCGTCGCGAAGAAACCTTGTTGTCACGTCAGTATTCCGATGAGCACCTGCGTACCCCCGATGAGCGCACCAAGAATTCCGCCGAACAGGTTGATCCACTTCAACTGCTTCGCAATCACCATCAGGAGCAGCTTCTCGACATCACCAACGTCGAGACTATTGATTTTGTTTTCGACCAGTCCCCGGATATCGAACGCTTGAACGATGTCGGGGAGCCGCTCGTCTATGATACTGAGGATTCTTTTCGAAATAAAGTCGTCGACGGAGGCCTTCTGATCCGCGGAGAGCCCGAGAATATCGGACAGCGGACGAGTCCGCGCTTCCTCAAGGAGCCCTCCCAGAAGCGTTGATACCAGTGATGCGGCGTCGCTTGCGGCTTTCGGTTTGAGACGCAGCTCGCGTACTCTTTCGGCAAGCCATTCCTGAACCGACTGTTGAGTCACTCCGAACGAGTCACGAAGGAGTTCGATTACCGGCAGGTCCCGCTGCCCTTCGAGCGCACGGTAGATTGTCCGGGAAATGCGAGCAACAGCTTCTTCCCCACTTATCGCTGCCATTGCCGACTCGAGCAACCGCCCGGCGATCGTCTCGATGTCGATTCCCACCGAATTGCATGCATCGGCAATGCCCTCCCGGCGCAGGTCATCGAGTCGACGGGAAACTGCACGAAGCACTCGTGCCTTTGTTTCGGGATTCTGCGCCGCCTCCCGCAATGATTCGATGAGATCATCGATTATTCGGGGCATCCGTTCTTCCAGCGTCCTGTCATATTGAGCCGCGGAGACCAGAAAACGCTGAAAGAAATTGAGCCGTTCGAGAATCTTTCGAAGCAGCACCTTCGCCTTTGTACTGAGATCTGCCTTGACTTCTTCTTCGTTGAGCCAGTGCAGCCCGCTTCGTACTGCCGGCATGTAGAGTTTGGCCGCGAAAAGCGTCAACCGATTCACCGTCTCCTCACTGATAAAACGGTCCAGGCGACGATTCTCGGTTACGATTTCCCGTACCCAGTCGAGCGCCGCCTGTTTGATCGCACTCTGGACGCGCTCACCCAAAACGCGCGCGACGATCGGTTCGAGGATTTCCACCACTTCACTTTCGCTCCGGCGGTAGATCGAGGGGAATAGTTCGCTCACCGAAAGGCCGGAAAGAAACTCAAACCCCCTTCGCACGAACTCGTTTGAGACACGTTCGAAGCTGTCGGATTGAACAAATCGTGAGAAGAGTCCAGTCAGGAACTCAGACACCCCGGCGCCTATGGTACGCACGTCCGACTCGCTTCGATCCAGGATCGGTGAGGCATCGAGCAGATGGCCGGTGAACTGGGCTACCTGTTCACGTATCCCACCTTGAAACGAAGCCGAGTTGACGTGTTGCCGGACGCTGTCGGCGTTCAGAAGCTGCGTGGAGACCATCTTTGCCATGCTTTCCGCAAGCTGCCGCCGCTGCCGCGGAATAATCCCGGGAGTGAAGGGAACTCTCACACCGAGAAAGCGCTTTTCAGTGAGTGGACGAAACAACATGCGGATTGCAATGGCGTTGGTTACGTACCCGATGACCGCGCCAAGGACCGGCGGAAGCGCGTAGGGCAGCACAAGTCGAAGAACCTCAACCATTTATCAGCAACCTGGAGGCGTTCTCGGCCCGTTCGCGGGACTCGTAAAGGTCGAGTCCGGTACCGAAAACCCACCCCTCCCGCTTCTCGAAAACTACGTGATACCAATAGTCCCTTTTCGCACGAACCTGGTCGGTGTAGCTGCTCTTCGCGGTTATTTCCAGGATGTCACCGGCCCGCAAAAGGAAAACGATGCGGCTCCCGGTCGATGGGTTTTCAAAGGCACGAAGATACGGGGCCTGGGCGACCCCCCAATGCGCTCGAACCGAAAGAGCGGGCGTCGGAGGCAGAGTGATCGGTTTGTCGGCCTCACCGCCCCGGCAACCTGCTGAAATGATCGCGACAATTGAGATTACGGCGAATTGGATTGCCAGCCTTGGACTCATCTGCATCTGCGACTCCCGCACCGCGGGTATAGCCGCTCCTCATGGTGTTCGGTATACTCAATCGTTCCCCGAGGGCGCGCCGGTCAGGGTTGGCAGTGCGCCGCCGCCCCGTGGCGCTTAGGATAACGGAATTCCCATGAAGGTTCAACTGCGACGCGACCGACCAGCGCGTTCCTGTTTCGCGCTTCTGTTCGTGCTCACTGTTGCGAGACAATCGATCTGCGCGCAGCCGACGGTTGCCGGCGGGGCCGGATCCACTCATAGGGCCGAAATCGAACTGGCCATTGCCGCACGCATGGATTCGTTGCAGTGGAGCATCCCGGGGTCCGGAGGGTACCCGAACATCCTCTCCGAGCTGACCTGGTGGGGTCTCCTGTCCGCAGGCGCGACGATCCGCGGTCGCTATGCTTTCGGACCGCTGGCTTTCGTCGGCGAAGGTGGAATCTTCAAAACATTCACCGGTCGCAATACCGACTACGACTACCTCGCAGATGATCGTACCTCTGTGCTCGCGTACTCCGAAAACTCGAGCAATGGCGGGCTGACTGCGGATCTCAAACTCGGCGTAGGCTATGATGAGTACGAGACGCTCGGCCATGGTCGTGCGCATTTCGCGCTCGTGGGCGGTCCGTTTATGTCGGCGCAGAATCTCCTGATCACCGACGGGACACAATACCCGGGTGCCATTGTACTCGCAGGAATCAGCTCAACCTACAATACGCTCTGGTGGGGACCCTGGATTGGATTCACCGCAGGTCATGAATCCCCTAACGGATCTTCATTTTCCGGAACACTGGAAGCGCTGTTCGTCCTCTACTCCGGGACGGCCGACTGGATGCGGCGCACCGACTTCGCGCATCCGGTGAGCTTCCGTCAGTGGGCAGCCGGAGGCGGCCTGATGCTGCACCTTGAAGCGGCGACGGCCACAAGGAATCATTTTCGCTGGGTCTTTCGGGCGGGTGTGGGTTTTCTAACGACGGCGACCGGAACCGACCAGCTGTATTACGCAAACGGTTCTGATTCTACCGGGACGCTGAACGGCGCGACCTGGACGACAATTTCGTTGTCGGCGGGTCTATCGTTTGTTGGATTCTGATTCGATGAAGGTTACTGCCGCGTGCTGTCGTTCTTGAGCCGATCGATCTCGTCCCGAACAACTGCCGCCTCTTCGAATTCGAGATTCTTCGCGTGTTCCAACATCAGTTTTTCGAGCTCCCGGATCAACGCCGACCGCTGCTGCGGAATCATCACATTGTAGTTGCTCTCGAGGATCTCGACCGTGAGTTGTTCGTTCCTTTTCCGATCCTCTTTTCTGCGAGTCAGAATGTCGTGGACAGATTTGCGAATAGTCTGTGGCGTGATCCCGTTTTCGGCGTTGTAAGCAGTCTGGATCGCCCGGCGACGGTCAGTCTCGTTCATTGCCGCGACCATCGCATCGGACATCCTGTCCGCGTACATGATGACTTTTCCGTTCACGTTTCGGGCCGCGCGCCCGATCGTCTGGATAAGCGAAGTCGCGGACCGAAGGAATCCGATCTTGTCCGCGTCCAGGATCGCAATCAGCGATACCTCCGGCAGATCGAGTCCTTCGCGCAGAAGATTGATGCCGACCAGAACGTCGAACTTTCCCTGCCGTAACTCCGTGAGGATTTCGACCCGCTCGATCGTTTCGATTTCCGAGTGCAGGTAACGGACTTTGAGCCCCAGATTGCTCAGATAATCGGTGAGGTCTTCCGACATCTTCTTTGTAAGAGTGGTTACAAGCGTCCGCTCCCCCGCGCGGATTCTCTCCCGGATTTCTCCATAGAGATCCTCAATCTGTCCTTCGGTCGGGCGAACGGAGATTTCCGGATCAAGAAGACCGGTCGGACGGATGACCTGCTCGACAAGTTGCTCCGATCGTTCGACCTGTTCGGTGTCCGGGGTTGCTGAGACGAAAATTGTGCGACCGACCAGTCCTTC
>DATKUF010000145.1:0-6919 GCA_035530755.1 Spirochaetia bacterium
TGAGCGGAATCGAGTAACTTGCGCTGTAATTGCTGCCGGCGGCTGCTCGCGCAGCGGCGTCTACGACAGGACTTGTTCCCACGGTCACGCTTTGCTCCTCCAACTAGCATATCGGAGGAAAGGTGGATGTACATTAGCGATTTTGTCGTGTGGTTAGCGGTTGCGCCTCTCCTCGGAAGTCTTGCATTCGATACACATGAGCGCGTAGGGAATGGCTTCGAGCCGTTCGGTGGGAATCCTCTTTCCGCATTTCATGCACAGACCGTAGCGATCGTTCTGAATCCGCGAAAGTGCCGAGTCAATGAGACGAAGCCGTTTCAGTTCTTGAACGCCGATGGCTTCGATGGTCTTCCGGTCGATGTCCTCAGCCGCAATGTCGACGAGGTCTTTCGGATCCATGCCCTCCACCATCTCGCGAAACTCTGCGTTCTCGGAAATGAGGTTGTCGATAATTTCTTTCTTGAGAGCCTGAAGTGCATCGTACATTCGCTCGACGAAAACTTTGTCCATTCACGGCACCCCTTGGAAAAACAATACTACTTGGTCGGAAAATTGGTTCAACAATGTGTACGAATTGCCGAAAAAAGTCAACAGCTTGACAAACGTCAACTTCTTCCCATAGTATGATGACAAAATGAACAGGAGGACTTGTGGCTAAAGAGGAAGCAATTGAAGTAGAAGGTATAGTTAAAGAGTCTCTTCCGAATACGATGTTTCGTGTTGAACTAAGAAATGGACATTTGATTCTCACCCACCTCTCCGGAAAGATGCGCAAGCATTACATCCGAATCGTTCCCGGCGACAAGGTTAAAGTCGCTCTCTCTCCGTACGATCTGACCCGCGGCCGAATCATATATCGGGAACGATAGTCTCGTCTTTCAATCGCAAAAGAACCCACAACGCACCATTACCGCCGAACCGCGGCGGTGGGGATAACAGCCGCCCCGCAAGCGGGTGGTTTTCGAGATGCGTTCGAACCGCGCGAGCGAGCACCGCCTCACCGCGGTCGCTGTGAAGTCCCTTCCCGTGGATTACCAGGACCTTCCGCAGGCTGAGCCGCCTGGCTTCCAGCAGAAAAAGGTCTACACGTTTCAACGCGTCGTCGACCGTGAGCCCGTGCAGATCGAGTTCCGCCTCATGACGCATGCGTTGGATCTCTGAAACCCGACGACGCTCCGGCGGCTCTACGCTTCCGGCATCTTTGCTTACCGCGTCCTGGTCAGGCGGGTATCGATCAATCCACTCGTCAAAGCTCATGACCGCGGCCCAGCCGGAAGGACGTGATACAACAGATCGTCCGAATGGATCCATCCTTCCACTCCGTAGCCCGTACGAATGAGATAGAAACCGTTGGAGTCCAGGAGCACTCGAACGGTGGTGCCGGCGGGCAGTTCAATCCAGCGTGATGCATCCGGTCGCGGAATCTTCAATAAGCTTCCAGCGTTCCGGCCGACAACGCCCAGTTCGGTCCTCTGTGTCTGGATGGAATAGATCAAGCCTCCAGCGGACGCAAAGCTGAGAAGAACGGCGAATACCACCGCGATGACAAATCGGCCCCCATGGTCCTTTCCCGAGACCGCAATGAGTACGCAGGTCAGATTGAACAGAATCGCGGTGATGATAAGCATGAGATCGGGACCCAACGAGCGGGCCGGTTCGATCTGGCGGGTCAGACTAAGCCGAGACTCCATCCAGACAAGACTCCTTCGCAGCAAACCATCTCCTGGTCGGAAGCGGATCGCACTCACGACCGCGTAGACTGCTTCAGCGTGGCGGCCCGCCTGAAAATCGCACAATCCGAGGTCGTAGAGGATTCCGGGACTGTCCGGACGGAGCTGCAATGCCGTTTCAAACAGCTGCACGGCTTCGTCAACCTGCCCCGCTTTGAAAGCGGCGAGGCCCTTCTGAATTTCTGCCTCCGGGAAAGGGACGGCCGCAGTTGCCGCGATAAAAAGAACTACACTGCCGACAATCGGCAGTACGGAGCGTCGGTCTCGACGGCGGCGCAGGAAAAATGCAGCGACCAGAATCAGAATTCCTGGAAGAAATGCGAGGTAGTTCAGGGCATCCCGATAGGCATCGAGCGGCTCCATCGCGCGAACTTGTTCGGCCGACAGCAGCGAGAATACGCCGTCCGTGGATGCCGTTTCCCCCGGAGCGGCGGAAATTGCGGCCGGGTCGGTCGTCAATGTGAATGATTCCGGTCCTGCTTCGTGGGTTCGGCCGGTAGTGGGATCGAGCCAGCGGAAAATCGGCACGTGCACAGTCATTACACCCGGGGTTCGCGGCGAAAGCTGGTACATCACTTCCCGATATCCGGTGTAGCCAAGTTCGGTAGGCACGTAACGGTTGCGTTCCGAAGTCGATGTGACCACCATCCCCGGCACGACAACTTCAGGAAACTTGAAATAGCTCAGATTCCCGGTACCTTCCACGCGAAGGGTGATATCAAAACTGTCGCCTTCGGTTATTTCCGGGTCTGCCACCGATGCACCGAAACTGAACGCTCCGACCGCACCGCTCGACTCGATCCCCGCGGGGAGTGGGTCTACCTGCATATCGACCGTCGACGATGAGACGGTCATTCCATTTACTGTGACGCTGGCAGCGGGAAGCGTGACGCTGCCGGCAGCAGTAGGAGTAAAAAAATAGGTCGCTATCGGCAGGCGAAAAAGCTCGGTCGAACCGTATCGGTCGGACTTGATCCTGCCGAGGCCGCGCACCTCCTCGAATACCCCTCCCGCGGGGGCCGGCGCCGACACCCTTTCCGGCAACAGAGGCTCCGGAATGTTGGCCAGAGTAAGTTGCAGGAATACCGTCTGTCCGATGTAGGGATGCCGTGTCGAAACGACCCATTGTACAGCGGGCGGAACACTGTTGGCGTGGGATGGGTCGGTGACCGCCACGACTGCCTGGTCGGTCGAAAGAGTTCTGGCCGGACCGCCTGTACCGAGAACGCGGCAGGTGAACGGCCCGATGATGAATCGGCCGGGACGAAGCGCCGAGAAACTGAACTGTACTTCGACCGAGCTTTCACTTCGGGCCGAGTAGGATTGCTCCCCCGCTACCGCCGGTCGAAGCAACGGTCCGCCGGTCTTCTGGATCGCGCCGGGATATTCGGGCTCATCGACGGTCAAGGTGTCGACGGTAGCGGCCTGTACGACGAAGCTGACAGTGAACTGCCCGCCCGCCGGGACCGTCGGCTGCGATACATTGAGCGCAATCTGTCCCCAGACCGTTCCCGTCGCAAAGAATGCGGAAACAAGGCAAACGATGACGGGCAGCGAGCTCCCTGCACTCAGTAATCGTTTGCTGCCGGCGGCGGTGTCTGCTGTTCGCCCGGAACCCACTGCTGCGCCTCCTTGCGGCGAACGTATTCCAGAATTCTTCGGGAGTCCTGTTCGCTTATGTTGTTCTTCGCCTCCTCTGCAGTTGTCTGCGGGGGAGCGGATTCTCCCGAAGGCTGCAGCTTGCGAAGCGACAGTTCAAGATTGATCTTGGCGCTCATGCTCGACGGATCGTATTCGAGCGATTTGCGGAACTCGTCGTAAGCTTTCTGGTAATCACCCAATTCGTAGTATTGCACTCCCTGATTGTAGGACACGGCATACTGGAGCCGCTCGTCGGCACCGTCGGAGGCTTTCTTCCACAAATCGAGTGCAGCTTCGGCTTCTCCAAGCGAGTGATAGACGTTTCCCAGATCGTACGAAATCCAATTCTTGTGCGATCCGTGGCTCAGCGCCTCCAGATAGTGCACCGTGGCATCCTGGTATCGCCCCTGACCATAGGCGTAATTTCCTTCGACTACCGCGAGATAGGGACTGCTCGCGCTGCAGGAGGAGAGCGCCAACGTCAAGACAAGGACGGCAGCCGAAACACCGAACGACCTGATGACTGGACGCGTAGGGATAACCAGCCTCCTCAGAATGTGTTCTTCCACTTTACCACCCGTATTCCCAGAGAGAATACCAGGAACATAAGCGCAAGGCCAAGGAAGATCCGGTAGCGGGGAACGTCGGCGAGAGTGAATCCGCCGGTGCTGCGACTTCCCGCATGGCGTTGAAGCGCCGACAGAAGCTCGCTGAACACGCCCGGATCAGTCAGTTGGACACTCACTCCGCCGGTGACCTGCGAGATGTCATCAAGCACGCCGATGTTGGCTCGCGATTCAATTGGCCGGCCCGATCCGTCGCGCACAACCTGTCCGTCGGGAAGCGGTACCGTGCTTCCTTGCGTTGTTCCGGCGACAACGGTGAATATCGGGATGCCGTCCTTCGTTGCTCGATCGGCCGCCGCGTAGGGATTCCCGTCCTGAGCCTCTCCATCTGAAAAGAGTATCATCGCCCGAAATCGACCGGTGGCAGACGGGAACATTGAGAGAGCAGTGTCGATGCCGCTCTCAATGTTCGTCCCGGGGGCCGTGAGCATGGCCGGGCTCAGGTAGTCCATCAGAGATTCGATCGAAAGCCGGTCCTCCGTGATCGGAATGACGGCGGCCCCCGAGCCTTTGAATACGGCGATGCCGTATCTTGTTCCCGGCAATTCACGCAGCAGACCGCGAATGATGTCGCGACTTCGATCGAGTCGGGACGGTTTGACGTCCTCGGCAAGCATGCTTCGCGATACATCGATGGCGATCACGATGTCCAGACCCGCCCGATCGTCCTCAGCCGGAGTCTGTCCCCAGGAAATTCCGGCAAGCGACAGAACCGCGAAAGTGAAAAACAGACAGAAGAACAGGCCGCTGAAGAATGATTTTACCAAATATACGTTTCCCAGCTCCTCACGTTGCCATCGTCCACCGAGCACGCGCAGGTCGTGCCTGCCAAATCCGTAGCTGCGGATCAGAATGAGTACAATTGGAAAGAGAAGGAGAAGAAACCAGAGCGCACCGGGTGAGGCGATTTTCACAGCACCTCCCGGAGCGCCCATTTGCGCAGGAGAAAATCGAGCAGCACAAGGCCAGCTCCCAGCAGGATGAAGAGCTGGTACTGTTCATGAGTCCGCACCTGGATGCGCACCCTTCGTTCCACCGTCGCGAGTGAATCGATGTTGCGGAACACGGAAGCAAGCGTACCTTTGCTACCGGCGTAGAAGAATGTCCCGTTCGATATTTCCGCGATCTGCCGCAGACCAGCCTCGTCGAACCCGCCGCTGTAGATTCCCCGGTATGTCTTGCCTGTATTCGGATCGGTGTATTCAAGCGGGGCGGGGTCCGATCGACCAATTCCGATTGCAAAGATCTTGATCCCTTTTTCTCGCGCAATCTGAGCCGCCGTAACGGGCAGTATCTCTCCGTCGTTGTTTTCGCCGTCGGTGAGAAGCACAATGATCTTCTGTGTTGCGGTTGCAGCGTCCAGGTGGAGTATAGCTACCGAAAGGCCTAAGCCGATTGCAGTTCCGTCACCGAGCTCCATCACACGCATGGAGTCGAGCGCCGAGTCGACCGCCCGATAGTCCAGGGTCGGGGGGACGCGAAGCACGGCCTGGCTGCCGAAACCCACGAGTCCGACCGGATCGTTTTCCCGGTTGGCTATGAAGGACTTCACCATCTCCTTAGCCGCCTCGAAACGGTTCCCGGGAGTGATATCCTGAGTCGCCATACTCGGAGATTCGTCGAGGACTATCATGATGTCGATGCCGCGATTGAGATAGATACGCTCCCGCTGCACTGTCGCAGGGCCTGCGACTGCCGCGATGAGGATGCTTACGCCGATCCAAAAAGAGAGAACCGCAGTACCATTCGCAAAGCTGAGTCCGCGGTGCAGCGGCAGGAACCCGGAACCGTGCCAGACGTGAAACGGAAAAATCAGTTTTCCCCCGCGCCCCTTCCAGAAATGGCGTAGATAGATGGCTATCGGCAAAAGAAGAAACAGGAGCAGGGCCGAAGGATTCTCAAGAATCCACATGCTGTTTTCGCTCCTTGCGGTCCGGTGCAGCTTCGCGATGAAATGTGGGAACGTATCCGCGCCGGCGCAGAAGATGCGACAGCAGCCTCGCGTGGCGAGGGCGGCGCGGGCTCGTCGGCTCAACGGTATCGGAACCGGGACTTCTTTCGGCGGCACGGCTCGCTGACGCGGACACGATCGTGATCAGTTCATCGATGTGCGTCTTTCTCTGTCGCACAGGTGCAGCCCTTCCGGCGAACTTCACCAGATCACCGTAGCGAAAAATCTGCGTAAGCTGTGCTCTCTCCGCTTCAGACAACATTAGTCGGCCCAGGTTAGGTTCAATTTCCGAGGTGGTAAGTGCGGAGCAGTCTGCGCCAAGGCGACGCGTCAGATAGAGTCGGAGCTCGGCCAGTAGCTCGATGTAGAACTCTCTACCTCGCATTTCCCCCGCTCGCGATCCGACGCTCTTCAGATACTTGAGCAGCCGCCGGTAGGGCCGGTTCTCCCTGACGCGCCTTAGAAGGCCCGCGACTCTTTCGCGGCCGAAACGGTAGAAGCCAAACCACAACAGGGGGATTACCAGCAGCACTCCTACAGCCGAACCGATGAGAAGACGGGTGTTGGGAAGGAGAAGTTGCCGGAAGGCCGACTGCAGCTCCGCCGGCCGCCCGCTGAGTACCGGCTTCACGTAGACGCTGATGTCCTTCAATACCACGTGGCCCAGTTCGATCGCCGGAAACGGAAGCGTCCCCGGATGATAGGGCGTGAAACTGATCCGAACCTCCTGGGTATCCCCGTGCGGAACTACCCGGACGCTATGAAAAACTATCCACCGGCTGGTCGGCAGTGATTTCGGCGGCGTGAGGGTTTCGTTTCGACCTACACGAACGGTGAGACGCATCTCTACCGAATCGCCCACGTAGAACTCCGGCGGCAGCAGCACCGACTGGCTTACCGAGTACTCCTGCGCGGCCGCGGGCATCGCGGCGGTCATAATGATGGCAAGCAAAAACAGGCCGGAAATCCGA
>DATKUF010000146.1:0-17990 GCA_035530755.1 Spirochaetia bacterium
GTTCCGCATTCTGCTCAACGAGGAGTATTGTCACCCCGTCGCGATGGAGTTGTGCGATTACCTGGAAGATCGCAGAAACCACGAGGGGAGCAAGTCCAAGCGAGGGCTCGTCGAGCAGGAGGAGCCGGGGCTCGGCCATGAGCGCACGGCCGATTGCAAGCATCTGCTGCTCGCCGCCGCTTAGAGTCGAACCCGACTGATTGCGCCGTTCCGCCAGAACTGGAAAAATGGCGAATACCTGATCAAAGGCCTCGCGCAATTTCCGCTTGTCCTTGCGGCTGACTGCTCCCATCCGGAGGTTTTCGATGACGGTAAGACTCCCGAAGATCCGTCTGCCCTCCGGGCAGTGGATGACGCCCATATCGACAATCTCGCGCGCATCGAGCCGGCTGAGATCTGCGCCGTCATAGGTTATTGTGCCCGCGCTTGGCCGCAGAATGCCTGAGATGGTCATGAGCGTCGTGGATTTGCCGGCGCCATTGGCTCCGAGCATTGCGACAAGCCGGCCCTTGGGAACGGTGATATCGATTCCCTTGAGTGCCTCCACGTGGCCGTAGTGTGTGTGGACACCGGTCAGCGACAGCATGTCACCCGGTCCTTCCGAGGTAGGACTCGATGACCCGCGGATCGTTACGCACCTGCTCCGGACTCCCTTCAGCGATGATTGTCCCATAGTTGAGCACCTGGAGGCGGGTGCACAATCGCATGATGAGCGGCATGTTGTGCTCGACAATAATGATGGTGAGGCGATACTCCTCATGGATTCGGCGGACCAGATCGAGTACTTCTGCTGTTTCACGAGGATTCATCCCGGCCGTCGGCTCATCGAGTAAGAGGAGTTTTGGACGCAGCGCCAGAGCCCGAACGATTTCGAGGCGCCGTTGATCGCCGTAGGGCAGAGAGAGTGCCGGAAGATGCGCTTTCTCGGCGAGATTGAAAAGCTCCAGCGCCCTGAGTCCGGCGTCGACAAGTCCGGACTCCCGTTCGCGAAACCTCGGAGAGCTGATGATTGTTGAGAGAAAACCTGCGGGAACATGGAGCTGCTCTGCACAGGTGACGTTCTGTAGTACTGTCATGGATGAAAAGAGTCGGATGTTCTGAAATGTACGCCCCACGCCCAGTGCAGCGATCTGGTCAGGCGATGCTTTGGTGATGTCACGACCGCTGAAAACTATCCTGCCCGTTGTCGGGCGTACGTGACCGCTTAACAGATTGAAGACAGTGGATTTGCCGGCCCCGTTCGGGCCTATTATGCCGAGGATCTCGCGCGGAAGGAGTTCCAGCCGGTAACCGTCAACGGCTTTGAGGCCACGAAACCGCTTAGACAAATCGCGGACCTCGAGCATTGTATCCCCTGTTTGAACACTCGAGACAACCATCGCGCCATCCTAATTCGGTGTGGGTAAACCGTATACGCGGTTCACGCAGCTGTCAACACATCAGAAAAGGATTTACGACTTCCGGCGACGCAGTGGCGGCAGCGGGTTGCGAGGCATTTCAGTTCACTCACAATTCTGCCAGATGATCCGCCAGACGCAGCGCAAGGGCGACGATGGTCAGCGTAGGGTTCGCGTAGCCGCTTGTGGGGAACTGGGCACAGCCGGCAGTGTACAGATTGTCGACCTTGTGGAATCGAGAGTCTTTGTCGACAATTCCATCTTCGCTCGTCGCTGACATTCGAAGTCCACCCATGTGATGGTCGCCGGTGGCAAGTGCGTTTTCGACCCTGCCGAAGAGCCATTGATCTGCGCCTCCAGCGAGGTTCGTAGAGGTTCGGAAATCTACCGCCCCTTTCTGGCGCAAGAATGCCTCGGAAATATCGAGTGCCCGGACCGCCGTTCGTTTGTCCGCCTCCATAAGCTTCCAATCCAATCGAGCAACCGGTTGGCGGAAAATGGGGTCCACGTTCGACTCGTCGAGCGAAATCCTGCTTTCCTCGTTCGGGACCTGCTCCCAGTTGATATTGAGCTCGGCCCGGTCGCCGTCAGGACTGAACCGGAGGATCACACGGAAGTTCCCGATCTTTTCGGCCGCCAGCGTTGCCGGGGTTGGGACAAGCACTCCCCATGCATTGAAAACACTGTGTTTAAGCAGGAGCCTCGGATCCACCAACGGGGCAGTATCATGGAGGTAATCCCGTCCGTGAGGTTCCGGACCCTTGAGGCGTATCTGCTGATCGCGAAAGAAATTACGGACCTCAGTAGAAACCGGGCGATCGAAACGGACTTCTGCGGCAGTTGTGACCAGAGGGTGGACCATGAACCCCCTCCCCAGGTGATCCTTATCGTTATTGCCCAGATCCCCCGAAAGCTTCAGGACGCGAATAGTCTCAATCCCGCCCATGGCCAGGACGTACTTTGCAGCTGCCACGCGGAACCTGTGACCCGCCCGGCGGTCTTCGATAGAGCGGCACACCATCGATGTCACGTGCCTGTGATCTTCGGTCGATTCAAGCGTTAACAGGCTCGCGTTAAACAGAACGGTAACATTGGCAGCATCACGGAGAGCTTCACCAAACTGCAATTGGAAGTCGTGCAGGCGCTCTTCGTATTGGGCGTGGAATATCGCGCCTGTGAGAAGATCGTCGGATTTTTTCGGAAATCCGACCCCGAGAAGTACCTTCTCCCAGAACACCATGTCATCGAAGTTAAACGGACCGTAGTGGCCGAACTCCATGGCCTGCTGGTAGTACATGGTCAACTCGGAAAGGTCTATCGGCCATGAAGCGTCGCGATATCCCGGGCGGGCCCGGAAGTCAACTCCGTCAAGCGGACGGGACCAGAAGCCAAAATGGTTGGTGGTGCCGCCGTACATATGCAGGCGTGACCTTCGGAGAAAGAGCGGATCAACCTTTGCCAGAAATTCGCCGACTGTACCGCCGTAGATCTTCTGTCGGAATCCGGGAGGAAGTCCGCGGTCGTCACGCAAGCCGGCGGCCAGAACCAGGACCTTCCTGCCAGATCCGATCAGGCGTCGGGCAACCGCTAAACCGGCAGCTCCCGCGCCCGCGATGCAGATGTCAAACCCATCGAGAACTGATCCCTCGGCGAGTTGGTCGCTATCCACGTACACGTGGTGTCAACTATGCACCGTTCGGATGGACCCGTCAAGAATGTTGAAAAGTTTGCGCGTACGACTTGTGGCAGCCGGTTGTTTACCGGTCGGCGAAACCGAAGGGCCGGCTGCGGCAAGGCGCCGTTTCGGCGCTCGAAAGCCCAAGACGGTGGGCACGGTTTTCCCCTGTGACCATGACCTGCGCTCTCGCCTCGGAACTCATTTCCAACGGACACCTCCTGGCACGCACCAGCAAGGATGATCAGCGCCGGTTCAATCGCGAGAACCGAGCCGGACGCCGACGGACCGACTGGGGGATTCTCTGGTAGATCCGATCAGGAAGGGCGTGCGCCGAATCTTCTATCTACTCCTCCAGCCGGTCCGCTGCCGTGAGCGCGGGGAAAAGCCGCGACCACACGAGCACTACTAGCAGCGTCCCTACGCCTCCGATCATGACTGCGGGAATCAGGCCGAACCAGGAGGCGGTGAGCCCGGACTCGAACTCACCGAGCTGGTTGGATGTTCCGATGAAAAGCGAGTTTACCGCGCTTACCCTGCCGCGCATCCCGTCGGGAGTGCGCAGCTGCACAAGCGATGATCGAATGACCATGCTTATCACATCTGCCGCGCCCAGGACGATAAGCACGCATAGCGAAAGTGCAAACGACCGGGACAAGGCGAAGACGATGGTTGCCAGGCCAAAGACCGCCACGGCGATCAGCATCGTGCGTCCTACGTGACGGCGAAGCGGACGCTGGGCAAGCAGTATCGACATCGCGACTGCTCCGACCGAGGGGGCCGAACGCAGGAGTCCCAGTCCCCATGGCCCCACCGACAGAATGTCCCGCGTGTAGGCGGGAAGCAGGGCGGTCGCGCCGCCGAAGAGAACTGCGAAAAGGTCGAGTGATATCGCACCAAGGATTGCAGGCTGGCTTCGGATGAAGACGAGACCCGCGAGCGCTGAGCGGAGGGTTGCAGGCTCACGCTTCGGCGCGTGGTGCTCGACTTTGATTACCGAGACGAGGATTGCACCGCAGACGAGCAGAAAGGCGGTTACGCCGTAAACCACCGCCGGTCCCGCCACGTAGATCGCACCGCCGAGGGCCGGGCCGATGATGGCGGCTGTCTGCGTTGCGGAGGTGGACCAGGCTGTAGCGCGGGGAAAGATCTCAGGGCCCACAAGCCCGGGAAGCAGCGCCTGCATGCTCGGTTGCTCGAATGCCCTCGCCGCGCCGAAAAGCGAAACCGCGGTAAGTATCATCCCTGTAGTGATCCATCCACCGAGGGTGGCCGTCGCGAGAAATGCGATGGTCAACGCTTCGATGAGCTGACACGCTCGGGCGATCTTTCGCCGGTCGCTTCGGTCTGCAACCTGACCCACGACGATCGTCAGCAGGAACCTCGGCAGGAACTGCGCGAGCCCCACAAGGCCGAGATAGAAGGTGCTGTTGCTCAGCGAATAGACTTGCCATCCTACTGCTACCGCGAGTGACTGCGAAGCGAGGGTGCTCGACACGCGGGAAAGAACGAAGCGGCTGAAATTCGGATGGCGAAGGATGGAGAGGGCGGTCGGTGCTCGATTCACCCGATGGATGGTTGCACGGCCGCGGCCGACCGGTCAAGCGGAAACAAGTTGCACCAGGCGCGCGCCCGCAGGCCTGTCCGCGCAGTATCTTGATACAGAAAGGAGACAATCATGAGCGGCGAATTGGTTCTCGTTTCAGGCGGGTCCGGATTCATAGGCGCGCACTGCATCCTGCAGCTGTTGAAGGGTGGATACCGGGTAAGAACTACCGTGCGGTCACTTTCACGCGAGGCAGAGGTGCGGGCGATGCTCGAGACAGGCGGTGCAAATCCCGGCGACGCGCTTGAGTTTGTAGAAGCAGATCTCACCGCGGACAACGGCTGGTCTGAAGCCGCCGGTGAATGCGATTACGTGCTTCACGTCGCATCGCCATTCCCGCTCGGGGTGCCGAAGCACGAGGATGATCTGGTTATTCCCGCCCGCGAGGGTGCCCTTCGAGTGCTCAGGGCTTCAAAGGAGGCGAACGTGAAGCGGGTAGTACTCACCTCCTCCTGGGCTGCGATCGGATACGGACACCAGCCAGGCGAGACGACGCTGGATGAGACGGTCTGGACCGAACTGGACGGCAAGAAAGTGTCTGCCTACGTCAAATCGAAAACCCTCGCAGAACGTGCCGCGTGGGACTTCATCGCCCGGGAAGGAGGCTCGCTCGAGCTGTCGGTCGTGAACCCCGTCGGCGTGCTCGGACCCGTGCTCGGGCCTGATGTCTCCACATCGATACAGATTGTCTCGCGACTGATGAGCGGTGAAGTGCCTGCAATGCCGCGCCTTACGCTTGGCCTCGTCGATGTTCGTGACGTTGCAGATCTTCATCTGCGCGCCATGACGCAACCCGGCGCGAAAGGCGAGCGGTTCATCGCCACGGCCGGAGACTTCGTCACCTCGAGCGAGGTGATTCGTGTGCTGAAGACCCGGCTGGGAGACGCTGCTTCCCGCGTCCCCACGCGCATCATGCCCGACTGGATCATCCGGTTCGTCGCGCTTTTCGACCAGTCGATTGCAACAGTGTTGCCCGAGCTCGGCAAAGTCAAGAACGGCACCAGCGCGAAGGCGCAGCGCATGCTCGGCTGGTCGCCGCGGTCGGCCGAAGAGGCCATCGTTGCGACTGCGGAAAGCCTGCTGAAGCTCGGGCTGATCAGTCCGTCGAAAAACGGGAGGTGAGACGATGGGAGAGACACTCGCAGAGCTCCTCGGCGCCACAGCGAAGCGGGCGGCTTCATATCTCGAAAGCCTTTCTGATCGTCCGGTTTCGCCGTCCAAAGAGGCCATCGACTCACTTTCGAGATTCGAGGAGCCCCTGCCGGAGATCTCGATGGATCCGGGCGAAGTCATCCGGTTGCTCGATACCGTGGGATCACCCGGGACCACCGCAATGGCGGGTTCACGTTACTTCGGCTTCGTCATCGGCGGATCGTTGCCCGCCGCTCTTGCCGCCAACTGGATCGCCGGCGCGTGGGATCAGAACACTGCCTACTTCAGCCCCACCCCCACGACGGCCCTGCTCGAGCAGGTGGCCCTCCGTTGGCTTCTCGACCTCTTTCGGTTTCCGAAAAACGCCGCCGGATCGTTTGTAACCGGCGCGACGATGGCCAACTTTTCCGCTCTCGCCGCTGCGCGCCACGCGGTACTCGCTGCGGCCGGATGGGATGTAGAGGCGGACGGACTGATCGGGGCGCCGCCTGTGACTGTCATCCTTGGCGAAGAGGCCCACCCGACAGTCTTCAAGTCACTCGGCCTGCTCGGGTTCGGGCGCAAACGTGTCGTCAGGGTACCGGTCGACTCCCAGGGCCGCATGAGAGCGGATGCGCTTCCGGAGCCCGGCGGTCCAATCATCATCTGCACCCAGGCGGGCAACGTGAACACCGGCTCTTTCGATCCTGTTGGCGAGATCTGCGCCCGGGTGAAAGGGAGCGGAGCCTGGGTCCATGTCGACGGCGCATTCGGCCTTTGGGCGCGGGCAGTGCCAACACTCGATGCTCTGACAACGGGAATCGAGAAGGCAGACTCGTGGGCGACCGATGCACACAAGTGGCTGAACGTTCCCTACGATTGCGGACTTGCTTTCGTGCGCGAAGCCGAGTCCCTGCGCGCAGCGATGGCCGTTACCGCTGACTATCTTCCGATGGCTGGTGTGCAGCGCAACCCGTCGGAGTATACCCCCGAGCTTTCGCGCAGGGCGCGCGGGGTAGAGGTGTGGGCCGCCCTGAAGTCGCTCGGCCGCGCGGGGACAGTGGAGATGATCGAACGCTGCTGCCGCCATGCCCGGCGATTCGCCGAAGGACTCCGCGCTGCAGGATACGAAATACTGAACGATGTGGTACTTAACCAGCTCCTCGTATCCTTTGGAACCCCGGAAAAAACGAATCGCGTAATTTCAGAGATCCAATCCGACGGGAGCTGCTGGTGTGGCACCACGGTATGGCAGGGACGGACGGCTATGAGAATAAGCGTCTCAGGATGGGCCACGACGGAGGCCGACGTGGAGAAGAGCCTTGCGGCGATGATCAGGATAGCCGCGCGCACCTGAGTGCCTGCTCGATGAGCTCTTTAGTGGGCCCGACTCGCATTGCTAGTCCGGAGGCCTCGTTCTTCCGCGGTAACCGTCCTCGATCCGATGGTAAAACTCGAGCTCAGGCTCGTCGCTGCGCCGGCCGGGTAATAGCCGTAGAGACTTCTCGTCCAATCTCTGCTATATAGAATGGATGAACCGGCGCGGACTCTTTCTATTCGGCATAATGTGCGTGATCTGGGGGATTCCCTATCTGCTGATCCGTGTGGCGGTGGGCGGAATCTCGCCGGTGATGCTTGTCTTCGCCCGTACCACCATCGGCGCGGTGATCCTGATGCCGATTGTCCTTGCGCGACGGGGTCTTCGAGGAATAGGAATCAAGTGGATACCGCTTCTCGCCTACTCGCTCGTCGAAGTAGGCGGGCCCTGGTTTCTTCTTTCGAGTGCCGAGCAGCACATCTCGAGCTCTCTGGCCGGCCTTCTCGTATCTTCGGTGCCGCTGGTTGGAATCCTAATTGCGCCGATATTCGGCAACCGCGAGAAGATGGGTACGATCGGGATTGCAGGTCTGGTTGTCGGCCTGGCCGGGGTAGCAGCGATCGTTGGGCTCGATTTTGGCGCGACCGATCCGGTGTCGCTCCTGGAGATGGCACTCGTTGCAATCGGCTACGCTCTCGGACCCGCAATTTTGAAACGGTATCTCACGGCGCTTCCCTCGGTAACAGTCGTTGGAATCTCGCTCGCCGTATGCGCGCTGGCCTACGCGCCTTTCGCAGCGATCGTGTGGCCGCAGGCGATCCCTGATGCATCGGTGATCATCTCGGTTGCCGTCCTCGGAGTCGTCTGTACCGCGCTGGCATTCCTGCTCTTTTTCGCTCTCATCGAAGTCATGGGGCCCGTGCGGGCAACGGTCATCACCTACGTGAATCCTGCGGTGGCGGCACTCCTCGGCGTCACAATTCTCCATGAGACATTCTCGATCGGAATGGGACTCGGGTTTGCGCTCGTTCTCGCCGGCTCAATTCTCGCCACCCGGCGGCGGCTGGCTCCTGCGCCCGAAAGTTGAGGATTCTCAGGATTATCCCAAGGGAGGATCGAAGTTGCTGCTTTTCCGGGAAATCTTCGCGAAGGTGACAACCTCGATCAGCTCATTCCCCGGTAAACAAAGATCGATCACCCGCATCTCTGCTTACGCGACGGGTGGGGAATCGGATACCGAGTCGAGATCAGATGATGCGGATGAGTATCATTCCGACGACCCGGGTCGGCCGGGCAATATCTGTTTCAAACGATCCCGAAGCTTCCTGATGTCGACCGGTTTTTCGATGAAATCCTGAACCGGGAACCATCGCTCGTTGATATCATCGCGCGAAAAGTCCGTCGGAAATTCCTGATTGATCGCCGTGAGCAAAATAATAGGGACCTTTGCGATCCCGTCCGTTTTTCGAACTTCTCTGGCGAGGTCAAATCCGCCGGAGGGATTTTCCGGGTACATGACGTCGAGGATCAGAAGATCGGGCCGCTCCGCGACGATCTGCGCGACCGCTCCTTCAGGAGTGTCGCGAGTAACCACCGTTGTGTCCGGACTCGCGAGCCCGGCCGAAAGTATGTCGAGAATCTCCGGGTCATCGTCGATCAGCATTATTTTCGCCATTGTGCACCTCCCTGTTCATGCGACGAGAGCTGGAATAATCACGGTAAACACCGTGCCTTTGTCCTCCTCGCTGGCCACTCGAATTCGAAGCTCGAGCATTTCTGCGATCTCCTTTACGATCGCCAGACCGAGTCCGGTGGAGGACCTGTTGAAACGCGCGCCTTCCCGCGTCCTGTAGTACTCTTCGAAGATGTGCGCCAGGGCGTCCTGTCGAATTCCGATTCCCCGGTCCGTAACCGTAACCAGGACGAAGTTGCCTTCGACCTCGGCTCGAACCTGGACAGTTCCGCCGACGTGCGAATAGCTGATGGCGTTTGCCACGATATTGGTGAACAGAATCAGGAACTGCCGTGCGGTCCCGAGAACGACGACGCGCGGGACCTGGACGTCAAGCACCACTTCTCGCTCAGCGGCGCGATCACTCACATCCTCAAGGACCGCCCGCATCAGATCTCCCAGGTCGACCCGCTCCCGGGCACTCCTGTCGGTCGCCCCGTTCGACCGCAGTTCGCCGAGCAGAAGGATGGCGTTGATTCGCTCTCGAAGGGTCTTCGCCCGCATTTCGATGCGTTCGACTATTTCACGGACCGGCTCGCTGAGTGCGGTCCAATAGTCGTCCCGCAGAATCTTAGCGTTGCTCTCGATTCCAGAGAAGGGTGCCTTCAGATCGTGCGTCGTCACCAGCATGATGCGGTTCTTTTCCTTATTCGCGGCGCTCAGCGCGTTATTCATTCGTCGAAGCTCGGCGTCGCGGGAACGAACTGTCTGGGATAGAGTCGAGATGAAATACCAGATCACCAGCCAGACAAAGACTGCGGAGAGCGCAAAAAGCAGCGCGAGGGTCGGGTTGATTCTGACAACCGATGTCACTCCGCCAAAGATTCCGGGATTCGGCCACACCCGGACCAGCTCCAGGCCTACGGAAATCAGGTAGAGCCCGGCTGCGGCGACTACGACGAGAAGACTCTCCCGTGGCGCGAAAAATACGCAGGACAGAGCGATGTGGAAGAGGAAGGTAAACGAGATGAACGTCTCGACGCTGCCGACCGTGTGAACGAGATAGGTTACCGCAAGAAGATCAACCGCGATCTGACTCCACATGTGTGCCTTTACACTTCGCAGACCTGATTGCTCGTCGAGCCTGCCCGCAAAGAAGAGCAAGACCAGGTTCGCGCATGCGAGGTAGCCGGCAAGAATCCAGAATTGCGGCCCCGGTCGCGCTACGACGATTCGCGTGCCGAAATCGGGAAAGAACTGAAAAACAGAAGCAGTACACAGGAACCCCACGACGGCAATCCACCGCACCCGTGTGAACCAGCGTGCGTTCGAAAGGAGTACCGTGCCTCCAAGGCTTTCCTTTCCGGCGCGCGTATGCGAGGCGGCGGCCAAAGACGTCGGATCAAGCTCAAATAGGGGCATCGGGTCTACCGGCGCGGCCTTCAGAAGTAGTCCATCGCGATCATTTTCTTGAGCATTACGATGTCCTTTTCCTCGAGCTTGACCAGACTCTCGAGGAACGTCTGCGCCTCCGAGCCGGTGGGCTGCGCGAGTATGCTCCTGTAGAGCTCGACAAGCTGCGTATCGTATCGGACCGCCGAGTCGAGAAGCTCGCGACTGTTAACTTCGGCCGGCGTTGAGGACATCGGAACGAAATCACGGTCCGGATCGAACTGCAGGTCGAACTTGAGGCGTACGCTGCCGATTTGGGACATCTTGTCCGGGGAGATGCTGTCTGCCGCACTCTCGAGGTGGCGGCGGTGCCTGCTCAGGTAGTAGGTGAGCAGCCTGACCCCGGGATCCGTGGTCTTATCCCGTATCTCGGCATAATAGTCTTCGAGTCGCCGCTCGAAATCGGTCGCCCGTTTCAGGAGCTCCTCGAACGTAATGCTCGTCATCAGCGTCCACCTCCCGCGCGCAGCGGCTAGAATTTATCGTAGAAGATGTCCTCGTCCCGGGCACCCTTGTCCTTGAGAATCCGAGTTACGGCATCGATCATCGGCGGTGGACCGCAGAGAAAAGCCTGACGGTCCGCATTATCTTCGAGGAACTTATTCACCGAAAGGTGAACGAAGCCCGTCTCCCCATCCCAGATCTCGTCCGGCGCGAGGGGATCGGACAGGGCGTAGTGGACCTGCAGATTCGGATGCTCGACCATCAACTCTTTGAACATGTCCAGATAGAAGATGTCCTTCGTCGTTCGAGCGCCGAAGAAGAGCTTTATCTTTCGATCCGGCCAGCGCGTTTCAGCGGTGAAGACGATGTTCTTCAGGGGCGCCATTCCGCAGCCGCCGCCGACGAGAATGATCTCGCGCTCCGGATTATCGTCGATGCGGAACTCGCCATAGGGTCCGGTGAAGACAACTTCGTCGCCGGTGTTCAGGTTGTGCACGTAGGTGGATGCAATCCCATCGGGAACGAGACGAACGACGAGTTGCACCTTCGTGTCTTCGTAGACAGGGGAAGAGATCGAGTAGGCACGGTGAATGAACCCGCCCTCTGGATCGGGCGCCTCGAGCTGCACGTACTGTCCCGGATGGTGACTGATCTGAGCCGGCTCGATCAGTTCGAGATTTATCTCCTTTATGTCGTGGGTCAGGTTTCGAATGAGTGCCACGCGGGCACGGAACTGCTTAACTGCGAGGAGCTCCTCCGGAACCTGAATTTGAATGTTCTGTTTAACCTTCACCTGACAGGCCAGACGTATGCCTGATCGTTGCTCGGCACGCGTCATGAACGGAATCTCGGTGGGCAGAAGCGGTCCCCCACCCTCTACTACGGCGACCTTGCAGAAGCCGCAGGAACCCTTCCCGCCGCATGCAGACGGCACGTACAGCTTGTGATCGTACAGCGCGCTCAGCAGCGTGATGCCGCCCTGCTGCTCGAAAATCGACGAACCGTCGTTGACGGAAATGTTGCATACCCCGTAGTTCGCCAGGTACCGTTCTGCGATCAGCAGAAAGATCGACAGTGCGATAAAGATCCCGGTCGTGACGGCAATTGCCAGAAATCCGGTTATCATGGTTCAATTCTTCCTTTTTCGTTCTGCCATGCCGACTTCATTGCGTCGAGATCATCCCGGTGAAGCCCATGAATGTCATCGCGATGACACCGGCAATGAGCATCAGAACTCCGGTGCGGCGAAGCGCCACAGGTACGTTCGAATACCCCATCTTCTCGCGAAGTCCAGCCATCAGCGCTATCGCCAGGAACCATCCGAGTCCCGCTCCCAACCCGTAAACCGTCGTCTGAACGAAGGAGTAGTTGCGAATTACCATGAAGAGCGAAGCGCCGAGGATCGCGCAGTTCACCGTGATCAGGGGCAGAAAGATGCCGAGCGCGTAGTAGAGTTCCGGACTGAATCGTTCGACGAACATTTCCAGAAATTGCACGAACGCCGCAATTACTGCAATGAAGATGATGAATGAAACGAACTCCAGGCCGAGCGGCACAAGAAGGTACCGATACAGGAGATAGTTGAGGACCGTCGTGAAGAACATGACGAAGGTAACAGCGCTTCCGAGACCCACCGCCGTGCTGATCCGGTTCGAGCAGACAAGGAATGAGCACATTCCCAGGAAGCTCGCGAACAGGATGTTGTTGGTGAATATCGATCCCAGAAAAATCGCCCAGACCGGCGTAACATTCATGGCTCACCTCTCCTATTTACCCGGCTTGGAGGACTTTCCGGCCGAATCCGCCGAATTGATCGACTCGAGAATCCATATGAGAAAACCGCCGACGAAAAACGCTCCCGGCGCCAGAAGAAAGATGAGGTTCTTCATATACCAGCTGTCGGACAGAATCGTAATTCCGAGAAAGGTCCCCGAGCCCACGAGCTCGCGTACCGTGCCGATGAGCAGGAGAATGATGGCGTAGCCGACGCCGTTTGCGAAACCGTCGAGAAACGACGGTAGCGGCGGGTTCTGCATGGCGAACGCTTCCGCCCTGCCCATAACGATACAGTTGGTGATGATCAGCGCCACGTAGGGGCCGAGTTGCTTTGACATCTGCCAGTAGAACCCCTTGAAGAACTGATCGATTATGATAACGAAAGTCGCGATAATCGCGACCTGCGCGATCATCCGAATGCGCCGCGGAATGATGTTGCGGAGGGTCGAAATGAACAGATTCGACATCGCGGTGACGAAAGTCAGTGCGGCTCCCATGACAAGTGAGTTTGCCACCCGATTCGTGACCGCAAGAAATATGCAGATTCCGAGGACCTGTTTGGTAACCGGATTCGCCTTGTAAATTCCCTCGAGTAAAATCTCCCGGCCTTTGCCGCCGAAGAGTGTCAGACGCGCCGGCCGTTTCAGCGCCTCAGTGCTGGTTGCCATTCTTGCCTGTCTCCTTGAAAATGTCGCGGGCCACGTTGGTGAGCATGGTTTCGACCCGGTTTGAGGTCATTGTCGCACCGGTGATTCCGTCTACCGAATTGGGACCAGCCGGCGCCTCCGGTTTGAGCACCGAGAACCCCGGGGCTCCTGCCTCGGAGATGATCTTCTTGCCGGCGAATTGTTTCTGAAACCAGTCGGAGGAAATTTCACCGCCGAGTCCCGGCGTCTCTTCCTGTTTGAAAAAACGAACTCCGCGAATTGTCTTCAGGTCCGGCTCGAGCGCGATCACGCCGCTCACGGGTCCCCAGAGCCCCGCTCCGGTGAATGGGATCGCGTAGCCTGCGATAGTGCCGCCTCCCGACGGAGCGTAGGCATAGGTCGAAAGGCTTCCGAGTGACTTCTGCTTTACATCCCGATCGAAAGTGGCGACCAGGTCAGCCTGGGTGGCGTCCGGGGCAACCGGAACGTTGAGAGCGTCGAGAATGTTGCGAACCTCCTCCGCCTTCTCGTTCGAAAGTCGGTAGGGCGCGGTGAGCGCGTTGATTCCCGCAAGTAGCGCAGAACATATGAGCCCGAGAGCAATCGAAAACGCTATGATGCGCGCGCTATTGCTCACTGGCATACCTCCTCATCCTCGAACGGATGATAACTTCGTCTATCAATGGAGCGCAGATGTTGCCGAACAGGATTGCAAACATCACGCCTTCCACGAACCCCGAAAATGAACGTATCAGCAGGGTCACCGCGCCGATGAGAAAACCGTAGACCCATTTCCCCGATTGCGTGACCGGGCCGGTTACGGGGTCGGTGCACATGAAGAACGCGCCAAAAAGAAATCCGCCGGAAAGCAGATTGAACCATGCGGGGGCGACCGCGCCGGGGGCAATGGCGTGAAGTATCGTCGAGAGACCGGCAAAAGTTATGATAACCGACACAACGGTTCGCCAGTTCGCGATGCCGACAGCGACCAGAAACACTCCGCCGATGATGATGGCGAGCGCCGATGTCTCGCCCGCGCTGCCGGCCACCCGGCCAAGGAACAGGTCGAGCGGCGACGCAAGGGTACCACCCTTTGCGAGCACGAGCGGCGTTGCAGAGGCGACCGCATCGGCTGTGTGCGCTGCGGCTCCCGGGATGATGCGCCCCCAGCCGCCGACCGCCGGCTGCAACCAATGCCCGGTCATTGCGGAAGGATAAGCCAGGGCTATGAAGACCCGACCGACAAGCGCGGGATTGAAGAGATTGCGGCCGGTACCGCCGAAAATCTCCTTTCCGACCAGAACGCCGAACGCAACACCGACTGCAACGATCCACAGGGGAAGTCCCGGGGGAACGACCAGCGGAAAGAGAAACCCGGTGACGAGGAATCCTTCGCTGATCTCTTTCTTGCGGATGATCGCAAAGATGACCTCCACGGCACCTCCGGCCGCGTAGGAAACCAGCAGCGTGAGCAGGATATGCCAGCCGAAAAAATAGACCGAGGCAACAAAGACCGGTACAAGAGCCACGATAACGAGGGCCATTATCCGCTTCAGGTCAAGCGGGTCCCGCCCGTAGGGTGGATTTTCCGGCTCGATCAATGCGGCAAACATGAAATTCTCAAACGCGTCGAAAACCGGGGAGAATCGGGCGAGCTTTCCATCCTTATGGAATGCGGGGCGGAACTTTTCCAGCAACCTTCCCATTATGATTTCTCCTCGGTCCGATTCGCGCCATGAGCCCGCGCTTCTACGGCGAGCATCTCTTTCCGTTCGGCGCTGATCTGCTGCTTGGCCTGCACAAACTGCTGTGTGAGCTCGATTTTCGACGGGCACACGTAGGTGCACAGATTGCACTCCACGCACAAATCCAGCCCCGATTTCGCTGCTTCGTCGGTCATCCCCCGGTGAAGGTAGCGATGGATGACCTGGGGCATTATTCCCGCCGGGCAGACGTTTTCGCAGATGCCGCATGCAATGCACGCGCGGCGTTCTCCCCGCAGGGACGCGGTGATGTGGCTGTCGTAGTGTCCCGTAAGTCGCGAGGCGAAGGACCGATTATAGGAGGTCCGCGTGAAGCCGGGCCGGATCAGACTCAAGGTCTCCCGCTCGGTCGCCCGCGGAAGGCAGAAGAAGGAATCGTCATCGAAGCCGACCGACTCGCTTGCCGGGTCGACCGGCACTCCCGTGAGCAGCCCGCCCCGCAAGACCAGAGCGCCGTCGTTCGGGAGGCCGAGCCCGGATATCGGAGTGCCAATGCGTGCCACATAGTGTTTCGGATCGTGTTGTCCGGGTCCTCCGGTTACCACAACGCGCTCACCTACCGGTAGTCCTTCCGACATGCAGGCGCCGAGCGCCTCGACGCCCTGCGAATCGAGAACCCATATCTCGTCATCATCGGAGAGTTGGGAATCATCGCGACGCAGCGCATCCACCAGTATCCGTGGATTCTCGATCGGATAGACGAGCGGCACCGAGTGGATATGAATAAGCGCGTAACCGGAAAGGTCCTGGTAGATCATTTTTGCCACCGGGTCGTCCGGAGCGGTAAGCACAATCTCGATTGACCCGTAGTCGGAGACCATGCGCTGGAGAAAGCGAATCCCGGCGACTATGCGCGCCCACGAGCGGGTAATGATGACTCTGCCGCGCGCCCGAAAGGGTTCGGTGAGCACAAAATTGACGATGATCGCCCGGGGTCCCTCGGGGGCGTCGAGTCGCGGGATGCCCCGCGTACGGGAGCTCCAGAGGAACGGCCACACGCCGCCGGTGGCGAGAATGCCGTTTATCTGCTCCCGGGAGACGCGTTCCGGGACGTGCGCTGCAAATCCTTCAGCTGTGGTATCCACGGTTGCTTCGTCGATCACTACCCGCGTTCCGGCCTCGGTTTCCGACACGGAGACGCGTCCACGCGCCGGCGCGGGAAGTGACAGCGTTCCGCCGGCCGCAGAGACCGTTGCCAGCGGTCGGCCGAAAGCGACCTCTTCTCCTGAACGCACGGCAGGGGAATAGGAAAGGCCCCCGCGCTTCAGATCGATCACAAGACGGTTCGGCATGGTCAGTTCGACAAGATCCCTCGTGGGCCTGCCTGCGATTTTTGGAGTGAATCCACCATGTTTTAGTCTCAATTCATGACTCCCCTTGTCAGTATATGGGGACATTTCCGAGAACGCAACAATTTATTTATTGGTGATTTTGTTAACCCTGAACGGCACGCGTTCCCGCTACGCAGAAACTCCGGTCAAACGACTGTCGGTGTCGCGTTGACCGGAGCCTTCCCCGATGGTAGAGTCACCAACAGTCGGGGGAGCAATCGTGGATAGAAAGTTACGTCGAATCGATCGGGCCATCTCCATCGAAGAAGCTGAAGAGATTCTTCGCGGCGGAGAATGGGGACTGCTTTCGACGGTTTCCGCCTCCGGACAGCCCTACGGGGTTCCGGTCAACTACGTCCTGGTCGGGAAGATCATCTATTTCCACTGTGCCCTGGAGGGAGACAAGCTGGAAAACCTCCGCCACAACAACCGAGTCTCGTTCTGCGTTGTCGGTGAAACTGAGGTGTTGCCTGCACAGTTCGCCACGCGATACGAAAGCGTGATTGTGTTCGGAAAAGCCGTGGAAGTCCTGGATGAGGAAAAACAGATCGGACTGGTCGGTTTGATCGAGAAGTACTCGGCTGGATACATGGACGAGGGCCGGGCCGAAATAGAGAATAGCGGAAGCAGGGCACGCGTGTACGGAATATCGATAGAGTCGATTTCCGGGAAAGCGCGCCGATAGCGCTGTTCACCCCTTCGCAAGGTAGTTCATTCGCTCGGCAACAACCGGGCTGGTCGTCTTTCGAATACATTTGTCCCCGTTATGATGGTAGCGCGCCGACAACGGCGAGTCGAAGAGGAAGAGAACCCGGTTCAGCCGTCCGAGGTCCCGATTTTGCTTGAGTTTTCGGAAGAGTCGCCGTATAATGACTCAAATATTGAAACGATGTTTCATATTATAAAACGTCTCACGTGAAATGCGCTCGTTTGTTCTGCTCCGAGACAAAAGGAGTCGGTCCATGAAGAAGACAGCATTTTTACTCGTGATGATTTCGATCGCTGCGCTGGTCTACGCCGCGCCGATCGAGCTCAAATTCGGCCACTATCTGGTCGAATCTCACCCCGCGCACAAAGCGGCGGTAGCGTTCGCCGATGTGGTAGCAGCGCGGACCGGTGGACAGGTCAAGATAACGATCTATCCGAACAGCAAGCTCGGAAGTACCCAGGAAATGCTCGAACAGACTATCCTCGGTGCGCTCGACTTTGTCATCCCGACCGAACCGGCCATCGCGAAGTACGCGAACAAGTTCAATCTCGTGGGTGCACCCTTCGCATTCAAGGATTATGCAGCGACCGACCGTTTCTTTGCGGGTGACTTCCTGAAATGGGCGGTACCGGACATTGAAGCCGCGGGGCTGAAGTACCTTGCGCGATGGGAATACGGATTCCGCACCTACACCACGTCCAAACGTCAGATTAACACCCCCAGTGACATGCGGGGTCTCAGGATTCGTACACCACCGGATTTTGTAAATCAGGAGACGGTCAAGGCACTGGGCGGCGTCGCGCAGACTATCGCATTCGCGGAGCTTCCAATGGCGCTCAAACAGGGCGTCGTCGATGGCCAGGAGAACCCGATTGCCACGATCTACTCCAACAAGATGTGGGAAACGCAAAAGTACCTTTCGATGCTGAATTACACCTACAACTCGACCCATCTGCTCATGAATAAACGCGCCTTTGACAGACTGACCAGTTCACAGCAGCAGATCGTGCTCGAGGAAGCCACTACGGCAGGCCGTGCAATGCAAAAGGCAGTTCGCGACATGGAAGCT
>DATKUF010000147.1:0-6945 GCA_035530755.1 Spirochaetia bacterium
CGATCAACGTATTGAGAATTCGCAGTACGTCCTGGCGGACACGGTATTCGTCACTTTCGCGTGCCTGTTCGAGGATTCCCACAACGGCTGCTTCAGGGTTGAACTGAAGAAACAGAATGTCCGGCTGTCTGTCCGGGTCTGCTCGCAGAGCCTCATGGGCCATCGGCAACAGCTGTTCGTAGGTGAAAAGCAGGGGGAGCTGAATTCTGGATATCCGTTCATCGCGAGTTCTGAAAAGAAGTCCGGAAATCCCGTCCTCGAACGCGGAGTACATCACCTGAAGGATAGTCGGGTCGAGAGCGAAAAATGGCGTTTCGGTAATTACGAGAATCGCGAGCAACCGCGCCTCGTAGAAGAACGAGCACAGAACTATCCGCTCGATCGAGCCAAACTCACGAACGGAGAAGCAGTTCTCCAACCGGTGCGTCTCCTCGCCGGAAAACAGGAGCATAAGCGGCACCCGGTTCGGGAAGAGCTCATACGCAGTCTCTTCGGAGATATGGAGTCTTCGCTGTGTCGTCATATCGAAACCGGTGATAGTCCACGGTACATAGACCTGTTCTTCAGGGTCGGGAAGCAGCAGCGCCGCCTTCCTGAGCGTGAGGTTCCTCTTGAGCATGGCGAAGATGTGCGCCGGCGCTTCAATTGACGCGGGGATATCGTTGAGTTCCCGAAGCACCAGGCGCGTGATCATCTCGGGGCGAATGGGAATCGTCTGTTCGTCCGGGAGACTGGAAGCGGGGAGGGGTCTGACGGTTGTGGGGGACTTCGGACCGACGGTCGCCGGATTGACGGGACGCACTCCGCCCGCCGGCCCAGGAGCTGGTTTGTCCGGGGCGCGAGCCTGCGTGAGCACGCGTTTCATGAGCCCCATGGTTATTGCTCCAGTCCGAGTTCCTCGAATAGTCGCTTATATACGATGAAATGGTCAGATCTTGCGAACTCCTGGATTTTTTCCTCGGGAAGAGCTTCAAGCAGCTTATCCATGTATCCGAGTACGGTCTTTATCTCGGACTTCAAATCATCCGAGAGTCCGATCTGCCGCCCCCCACCCGGCGCGGGAGCGACTGCGGATTGTCCGCGATCGGACGACCTGTCCGGTTTTATCTCGGGAACTTCCACGCGCGACTCATCGTCGATCGCGATATCCGGGCTCCAGTCTTCGAGGGTTTGAGGTTCTTCTACCAGCTCTTCCAAATCATCCAGCGTTTCGAGAGTAGATGGTTGTTCGTCCGCGAGCTCTTCGACCGACAGATCTTCGGCCGCTTCTACCTCTTCGAGATCTTCAAAACTGTCGAAATTTGCCTCTTCAGCTTCAGTTTCGGGCTCATCGATTTCGAACGCCTCTTCGGCTGCCGGTGCTGCTTCCGGGATGGTGAGGTCGATGTCGAGATCGGTGGAATCGAACTCGAAATCCTCTTCCGTCTCGTCGTCGAGTTCTTCTATTTCTGCAAGTTCGGATTCGATGTCCATCCGCGCGAGTGCATCGACTTCGCCGTCGTCACCCTTGAGAAAATCCGCTTCGGAATCCGCCTCCACGGCCGCCTCGGTTTCCGATTCAAGGTCAATCTCGATCCCTTCCCCGGCCATCACGGCTTGTCCGGAGAAGTCGTCGTCGAGCGATATTTCTTCAATGGGCAGTTCATCGGGAGGAACTTCGGCCTCCTCGTAGAGGGTTTTTTCGAGATCGGTGTCGCGGAGAAGGTCCTCGTCGTCCTGGATGAAATCTTCGGCGACTTCTGCCGACCCGGAATCGGGTTCCGCCGATACGTGAGGTTCTGCCGCAAATCCGTCAACAAAATCGTCGATTTCCGTCGGCTTCCCCGCTTCCTCCGTAAACTCGGCGGTATTGAGGATATTATCGAGTTCGTCACCGGTGAGCGCGATAGTTTCGTCCTCTTCCTCATCGAAGAAACCGGTTATTTCGTGTTCAAGGGGGTGTGTCTCCGGTGCGGCGGAACTGGATGGCGCCGCTTTCATGCTTGAAAGCTCTCTCTTCAACTGACCGAGCTCCTCTTTGATCGATGCAAGCTCCTTTTCAATCGTATGGAGGATGGAAAGCGATTCGTCTCCGTTTACCGTGCCGTGCACGGTGGCAAAACGGGAAGCCGGATCGGCCGGCTCGGTCATTTCAAGTTCGACCGCTCCCACGTCGTCGAATGAATCCGTTGGAAAATCAACCGAAACATCATCGCCCAGGGCGAGCCCATCGTCTTCTTCGCTGAGATCGAGCTCAGGGAGGTCTTCGACCATTCGTTCGGTTTCCGACAGTTCGAGATCGGAAAGATCGAACTCGTCCGGCCGTTCATCGGACGGTTCGAGGATTGAAAGTTCCTCGTCGGCGCCTTGAAGTTCTTCGGGTTCGTCTATGGCCTCGTCGGTGGCGATGATTTCCTCTCCTTCCGGGATCTCCAGCTCAGAGTCGAGATCGAAATCGACTTTCTCCTGTCGGGGGGAGCCGGGATTCCTTGTGAGATCGTTTTCTTCGGACACGAACAGGTCTGATTCGTCTGTGAGGTCAAATGAGAGTTCTTCGGAAGAGAGTTCGGCATCAGCAGCCGAGAGTTCGGCATCATCGGCCGAGAGGTCAGGTAGATCCTCGTCCGGGATTTCAGGAAGACTTTCTTCACTGTCGAAATTGAAATCCTCGAAATCGTCGGACGCAATGCTGTCCGCACGTGCTGTACTGCCGGCCGTTCCGGGCTCTTCAAGGGAGCTCAGCAGTTCCTCTTCTTCTTCAGTGATATTATCGTCGAGGGATTCAAGGGTGGGTTCGTCGTCGAAATCGGTAAGAGAAAAATCGTCTTCCTTTCCGCCCGTCTCTTCGTAGTCTTCCGGTCCAACCTTGACCCAAACCCCGTACTGCTCGAGCTCCTGGTCTTCGTCGATGGCGCCTGGAGGGGCCTGGCGCTGCTGACTTTGTGCTCCGCGGACGCTCCGATCCTTGTCACTCACGGTCCTCTCCTCCTGGGGTTGGGGGTAACCTCTTCACTCTCTTTTATCGGCATTCGAACGGGAAGCATAATGCATTAGTTTAATGTACTCTATGGATTTTCCCCTTGTCAACGATGGGTTCCGAAACGCCTGAGAGACCCGACCGGCCTGGCGTCTGGGCTCCTTTTCTCTCAAGAGCGTGCGGTGATTTTCCGTTATGATAGTATGAGGGGCTTCCGCGTACTGTTCGCCGCAGCAATCGGCCTGATCACCTATCTTCTGCTGGGCATTTTTCTCGGTCAGGCGGGCGTCCTGGAATCCCAGCGGCTTCTGGCCTACCGTTCCCGCCTGGAGGCGAACATAACTGATCTGGATCGAATACAGGCGAAGCTTTCGGAACGGGTCCAGTCGCTTCAATCCGATCCGGAAAATGTGCGCCTCAAGGCCCGGGCGCTGGGCTACTTTGAACCCGGAGAAAATCTGATTCGACTTCCCGGCTACGATCCAAACGTCGAGGTAACGAGCCCCGGAGCGTTAGTATATCGGACCGACCATCCCAGCGATCCGCGCAGTCTGTTCCGGGCTATCGCGTTCGGCGTCGGGTTGCTTACCTATCTAATGTCACTTCTGGGTACCGAACTCTTCACGAGCGTCGGAAGTCTCTTCAAGCTTCCGATGCGCGCACTGAAGGGCGGACATCGTCGGAATCGACCGATTACAGAATCTTTGGGACGGCGGCACGAGCAGCAGCCTACCTGATTCGGTGCCACTCGGCGGCACGGGTGTAGGTGTTGTCCACGTAAACGACGTTTCCACGATCTATGCGAAAGAAAGAAGTCTCTTTTGTGCCGTCGAGGGTGTTGTGATCGGAAGTGAGCCTGAACACCCAGCTCATCGGCCTTGCCAGTTCGACGATCTGAACGGCGATGCTGTAGGGAAAAAAAGGCAGATACATCTTGGGGGAGTTCGGCTCGTCCTGGCGAACGATCACCTGATCCTTGTCGATAGTCACCCGCAGTTTCATGGTGTTCTTGTCGTCAAGCGCCGCTACTCCCGTTCCATCGTTCTGAATCTCCACGGTATTGATGCCCTTGTCCCCTTGCCATGTGCCGGAAATGAAGTTCAGCTCGACGCTGGGAACGAACCGGCCGAATTGCGCCGAGGAGATTTCGGCCGGCGCTGTCGGCGTTCTGGAAATAGCGGCAGGCCCTCGCCCGGCGGGAGCCGTGCTATTCTCGGAGAGTTGGAAGAGCGAGAAAACAAGGCCCTGGGAACCGGTGATGAGCTCTTCATACCCGGCGAAGTCACCGGAAACTCTGTTCAGCGTCCTGCCGTTGTCGACCTGAATGGTTTCGAGATCCAGATAGTAGCGGGTTCCAACGTGGTTTGCTTCGCCGGCAACGATCGCCCGCGCGGCGACCTGAGTTCCGATTTCCAGGTTCATGGGCTGGTTACCCTGAAGCCCGAGACGCGGACCGATCTCGCTGAGAATCTTCTGCCTGTTGTTCGGAATGATGAGGCCGAAGTTCTCCTTTTCGGCGACCTGGACCAACGAGGCGGTCAGCCGGTTTTCGAGAACCCTGACTTCTGCGCCGGTTAGGGATTCATCGGTCGTGTGAACGCCGACGAAGGCGAACACAACCTGCGACTGTGCTGCGATCGAAGCGGGTGGGAGAGCCAGCGCAAGAAGAGCGGCGAGGCACAGCCTGATCATGCTCATCATTTTACCGATTTTCGTTCCAATATCCATACCCCACGTCACCGAAATCCGGTCATCACGGAGTTTCGATCACACGCGCTTCAAAGTAGTATCTCTTTTCCTTTGCTTCGCCGAGTGAAAACGCCTTTCTCGGAAGGACACCGTTTTGAAGCACTGTGGGAATGATCCGGGATCGGTCGATCGGCGGCAACAGGACCCCTGCGACGTTGTCGGTCGCGCTCAGACCCGCCAGTGCCGCTTCCCCGTGGATGTAGTCTATCTGCGCCTTCGAGTTGACAGCGCAGTAGGAGTCGAGACAGGCCTGTATCGCCGTGACCGGGAGATTCGCGCTCCCGGACGGGAGCCGAACTGTTCTCCACGTCTGTCCCGAACCGAGACCGAAAACCGTTCCAATGTCGGGTGACGCACCGTGTTTTGTGACGTCGATCCGTACCGCTTCGAATCCGGCCTCCAGCTCCGTCTGAGCCCCAAAACGCTCCCTGGCGAATTGAAGCAGGTCGGCTGCGGTCGCGCCGGTGAGCAGCCGATGAATCGGTTCGAAAGGCAGCTGTGGACTGTGCAGATTCATGATCTCCACGAGAGCCCACCGGGCGGGATGCGCGTCGTCTGCCGCCCCGCGACCTTTGAGATTATCCCAGACTCGTTTCGCGCTCGCTAGCGAATGATTCCCGTCTCCCATGACGAAAAGCGGCGCGTCCGGGCTGCCGTAACGGGCCGTCAATCGCTCGGGAGAGCCGAGTGCCGCAAGAGCCGGAAGGAAGATCGTTTCGATTATGGAGGCGTCGCACGCGTAACCCGCGACGGAGCCTCCGTCTGACATCAAGTCGGTTCGGTAGAGCGGGGGATTGGTTCTCGCGGCGGCCACAGTCGGTTCGATTACCGATGCTTCGGGGTCGTCGATAAGCACCAGAATGTGAGGCAGCTCCAGCGGTGCGCCGGTACGGACCCGTACTCTCGCGGGCAGCCGTTCCACGATTGTCTGTTCGGTCGCCCGAATGAGGCTCCGTGAGCCGGCCGCGAAATCGTACCGCTCGAGGTCCACGGCGAACATGAGGCCGGGGCGACCCCGCACGCGCTGCGTGTCGCGGCTCACCGCAATGACGGTTTGGGCCACGCTGCGAAAGGTTCCGTCCGCGAGTCGCCGTCCCATTGCCGCGTGTACCTTGCGGATTCGTTCCTCAACATCGGGGCGGCCGAGCTGGACTTCCGGCAGTATCATTTCGAGCGTGGAGGGTGCGGTGCCTACAAACTCGCCGACCTTCTCCCAGTACTCCGGCTGCGAGGTGAACTGATCGCAGGCGATGACCGCCCAGCGTCTCAGGTCGATTCCCTCCGAGGGGAGAAGAATATCGGGCAGCGCCAGACCAAATCGGGATAGTTCATTCTGCAAAGCGAGCATCGCATTCCTCACTGTATTTGATCGGACTCAAGCATAACGGCTCGCAGGCAGCTTGCCAAGCCGAGAAGGCGGCTTCATACTGCCTGCATGGTGATAGAGGGCGACGACGATGCTTACATGCCGCAGGCTGCTACCGGTGTGATTCTGGATCTGCGCGGAATCGCTTCTACCGCCGAACGTCTGATCGAGCTTGTCAGCGGCGTCCCGTCGGCGGCGGGTCCGACGCTGATCACCCGCTGGGGTGATCTTTTCCCCTGGTCGTTCGATACACGGCTGCGATCACCGCGCGCCTATCCCGAAGAGGTGATAGACGCGATGTGCAAGGGCGTCGCCCGAGCGGGGGGCGCGATGATACCTGCCGCGGACGTTGTGACCGGACTCAACGAGTTGTGCCACCCGGCTTCCTATCGGACGATTGCGACTTTTCTTCAGGATGCCGTATCATTCTCCGCCGCCGCGAAAGGCGCAATGGCGCTTGCGGGAGATGTTGTCCAGGACCTGCTCGAGCTGTATTCGAGCCCTTCCCACGTCTTCCTCGGCGGTGAGTGCGCCGGCTGCATCAGTTCCGGAATCTCCGGTTTCGTTCCCGGGTTTCTGCTGCCGGTGATCGAATCTGCGGTCCCGGTTTCAACGACTCCGGTTGTTCACGAAGCGTGCCTTTCCCGCGGGACTGTTGATGAGCTCACTACGCTGGCGCGCAGTAGAGAAACAGTGGTTATTGTGGTGCTCGATGATCCACCGGCTGCCACCGAACGCGCGCGACGGTTGGTCGATGCGGGATTCAAAGTCTGGCTTTCGGTTCCGGCGTACCGGGAGGTCAGCGGTGAGCTCATCGTCCGTTCCCGGACCGCGTCTACCGGCGCAGCATCGGCCGGCACGGGCGCGCCGTGGA
>DATKUF010000148.1:0-3456 GCA_035530755.1 Spirochaetia bacterium
TTGTACTTGTTGGTATGGCGACGAACGTCGATGCTGAACATCTCCCGGTGGCGGGATATGTCGGACAGACGGTCGATAGTGTGTTCGCTCCAGATCGACGTCAGCTCGCGTCTTTCGTTGTCCGAAAACGGAAGTCGCCCGAGAGTCTGCTCGACTTTCGCGGAGCGGTCACTCAGGTCGGAAAGCCCGGCAGCCTCTGCTGCGCCCCTTTCGACAACCGCGAGAATCTCCGGCTGCTGGAGCCTGTGTCGAAGCTTCTGCGCTTCCACCGAATAGAGGCAGAGACAGGTCACGAGGTCAATCAGATCAGAGAGCCCGTTGCGCATGAGCACGAGATCCTTCCCCGGCAGCATCTCCCAGATATTCCTGCGCCGAGCCGTCGTCCCGATAGAGGGGAAGTAGCGATCAGGGGTGCTGTAGGTTGCGGGCGCCTCGTCGGTGGCGTAGAGAGCGAACGTGCGTGTGATGTTCTCGGGAAGTCTACGCACCGCATACGCAAACGCTTTCAAGTCAAGATCAACTACCGATCCGACTCGCGGATGCAGCGCGGGCTCGAGTTCTCGATAGTAGGAAAGTAATCGCTCGATGGAAATGTTGCCCAGAATTGCGCCACGCACCAGTTCCGCCCGAAACCGGTCGAAGGGTACGAAGATGCCCTGTTTGTCCCGGAGTATGATCCCGAATGCCTGCGTAAACGCAGGTGCGTCGGCGAAGAGATCCAGAAATTGCTCTGCAGTCATCGCGAAGCAGTCGACTTCATCGATTGCGTGGATTTCGTACACGCGAGGTTCTTCGAAAAGCGGCTCCCATTCCCCGAAATAGTGCCCGGCCTCGATCAGGGTTCCCGTCGAATGTCCGGCGCGACGGTCATACACGTCAACCGTGCCGGAACGCATGAGGTAGACGGTTCGGTCGGCCGCGTCACCCTGGTACATGATCACTTCGCCGGGTGAGAAGTGCCGCGGACGAAGCTGCTGTGCGAGTTGCCGCCGCTTGACCCGGGGCAGAAAACGAAATGGTATTATCTGCTCGAGGAGAAGTTCGGGATCGGCGGAATACCGGGTTCGCGTTGACGCGAAATCTTCCTGACCGTCGTCGGTCCGCGGGAATTGGTCGCTTTTCATTCTTCTCTATCTTCCGCGGGTGTCACCATCGCCGCGACGAGGACCGCCGGGGCAGAACCACCTGCGCAACCATCGTATTCAGTTTGTGCAGCGCCGTCTCGTAGTCGTCAAAGAGGGTGTAACTGAACAGGTTTTCCTCCACGATCTTTCCGGTTTCCTCCTTGAAATGGAGGATCGGGTGCTGTATGACACCGCGGATGATGTCAAAATCCACGCCATTGCGTGTCAGGAAGGTCGAGAAGGTCAGATCGGCGAGCGAAGCGGATTGGAGCTCAGGCGTCAACAGATATCCGAACCCGTCGAGAATCTGCTCGAACGGACCTTTGGAGTAATGGAATGCGCGACTCGGCGGCGTCTTCGGATTTGTTACTCCGTTCTGGATAAGCGAGTCCCGTATCTGCTCCACAAGATCGTTGAAGAATGAGTATCCAAGCCCGACGCGGAAGATCATCACCGCGATATCCGTACCCCGGCTGTTCTTGTGAAGCAGAGCCGGGATGTCATAGTTGACAATATAGCTCTGCCCAACCCGCTTGACCGACTGACCGTTGATCACTGCGAGATCGTCCTCGGGCACCCACAGCGCGAACAGTTCTTCCGGACCGAGCCCGAGCCGGCGGAGCGCCTCGAAAGAACCGACGATGTCCGCCTCTACGAAAGGAATGCGGAACGTTTGCGTGAAGGCTTCCTTCATGTGCGGCGTGAACCGGTCTTTCCCATAAACCGCAAAATCCAGTTTCAGCGCGTAGTAATGTTCAACTATGTGCTGCTCGGTTATGTACTCTCCGGGGACGTTCGCGAGATAGACCAGGTTCATATCGTGCTTGTACGCCGGGCAGTGCTCGATGACTTTCAGCACGGCGCTTTCTACACGCACGCCGTTCGTCTCCGGCCGGAAGTAGACGAAAATGTCCTGCTGCCGCGGGTCCTCCGTTGGGCCCGGATAGGGGATCAGGACTTTCGGTAGTGCGCCGTGCACGACTGCCATCAAAACAAATGTACCCGCATAGGGAGCGTTTGTGCAATAATGCCGTCTCCGATTCGTTGCGCCTGATTTGCCGGTCGGCGCGAGGCGCATGAAACGCTTACCGCCTCAGCGGGGCGCGTTGAACTGGCACTCCTGCTACCCAAGCACGCGATCCAGGTCGATCTCGCCTCCGCTCGCCGGCATTTGGATGCCCCAGCGCTCGAGCAGCACCGGGTGAAGCTCGCCGAATATTCCGACATCGACGCCGTTGCAGCTTATCCGTGCCGATCGTCCCGAAATAAACCGGGGATCCTCGGCTTCAGACAGGCTGTACTCACGGAACAGAAAGTAGAAAAGCGCGGCAACCTGAGCGCTGAGCGTATTGAATCCCGCCCCTGCGTCCGCAGACAGCAGTCCGAGACTGTTTATTGTTCGCGTTCCGCTGTTGTCATCGGGATCCAGCACTGCGATCTTTCCAACTTCGAATATGCTGTGGGGATACGGTGCACTTCCGGACGCCGCCTCCGAAGCGAGCAGATTCGGGATGATGGAGTTGCGGACAAACTCGAAGCCTTCCGACATGGGATTTGAAATCTGGACCACCTGATTTCGTCGGATATGCTGCTGATTGAGCCTGACTTCCGGGTCGTCCGGGTACATCCGCTCGATCAGATCTCGTCCGGACGACAGGTAATTGAACATCATCTCCTGATAGCCAAGGCCGACGAGGATACTCTTCGCTTTGCGCGAAAATATCTCGATTCGGGAAAGCCGTCCGACGGTAAAATCGGTCAGCATCGCAGGACTGAAGGTGTTCATCCCCCGCCCAATCATGATGTCCTCGACGACGTCCACCGGGTGAAGAAAGTCGTTGCGATACGGAGGAGACAGCACTTTGAGCGCGCCGTCGCCGGCACTCGCATCGCATCCCATGCGCTTGAGCGCCGCAGTCACCTCGAACGTCGTCAGATCCTCCCCGAGCATCTTGCCGGCAAAGCTCACATCGAGCCCCACGGCAGACTGGAAATAGTAGGGGGTGACGAAACTGCGCCCGAACGGTGTATCGTAGGGGTACTGAATCTCAACCGGAAGGATGGTGAATCCCGCGTCCGCGAGGTCGCAGGCAACGATCGAGGCGGACAGGACAAGCGATGGCAGATCGGTTCCCGTCAATTCGATGAACAGGTTCGAGTCCCCGACTTCTACCGCGCCGATCCGGGCGCTATTGATGATCGGCGGAAAGCTCAACACCTCGTCCGCCGCATCGGCAAGAAACGGCATTCGAGGAAAGTCGGCCACGATCCCACCGAACTCCTGGCCCTTTGGATGCTCCGAAATGATTTCTCGAAGCGACAACGGCTTTGC
>DATKUF010000149.1:0-2293 GCA_035530755.1 Spirochaetia bacterium
CGTCCGGCGAATACCGTTCATGCATCGAGATGATTGCGTCCGGGCGAATAGAAGTGGATACGCTTATCAGCCGAAAAGCACCGCTTTCGGAGGGTTCCCGCTGGTTTGCCGAGCTCGGCGGAACGCGGTCGGGACTGAAAGAGACACTTTTCAAGGTGCTTCTTGATCCCACCGAAGGGGGCATAGACGGATGAGCGCGCAATTATTCGATCTAACCGGTTGTACAGCCGTCGTAACCGGCGGGTCGCGCGGGCTGGGCAGTTACATGGCACGAGCGCTCGCCGGCGCCGGTGCGCGCGTGGTCATCACCGCCAGAAAAGCGTCGGATTGCGAAACAACTCTTGGTGAACTTCGGAGCATCTCAGAGGCCGCCGGAACTTCGGCGGAGCCTGCGGCGTTTTCCCTCGACGTGACCGACAGGGAAAGCATCGTCCGGTTCGGCGACGCGGTTTCCTCGCTGTCGGGGGGAGTTCAGATTCTCGTGAACAATGCAGGGTGCAACATACGTAAACCGTTTCTCGATTTTACCTGGGAAGAGTGGGACCGCGTGCTGGATACCAATCTGAAAGGCGGTTTCTTTGTGACTCAGGCCGTAGCGCCGGGAATGATCGAGCGAAGGTACGGCCGGATCATCAATATCGGTTCGGTTACCACCGCTTTCGGATACGCCGGGATTGCGCCCTACTGCGCGTCGCGTGGCGGAGTCGGACAGGTGACAAAGGCGCTCGCCGATGAGCTGGGGCCGCACGGTATTACGGTGAACTGCCTCGCGCCCGGCTGGTTTCAGACAGAGCAGAACAAAGCGCTCTACGAGAGCCGGGAATGGCTCGCTTATATCACTGACCGGATTCCCGTGAAGCGACCGGGCAAACCTCACGATCTCGATGGGGCGGTGATATTTCTCGCCTCGCGGGAGTCCGAGTATGTTTCCGGCCAGACGCTCTTTGTCGACGGCGGGATCACCACCGGCGCGACGAAGGCCGCGGTCTGAGGCCGGCGTACGGGACTGCAACCCCGGACTTTACTCCGAATCACCGGCTGCAGTACATTAGTGATCGTGTCTAGTAACCGCGTTTGAAGGATACAAGTGTGAAGAATCCACGCTACCACGGGAGATGGTTCCGGGGCGGGAACTTTTTCGCCGTCTTCTTCCGAGGAATCGGGCTTGCGATGATAGCCGGAGGCGCCGTCTACGCCATTGTGGTTCTCTCGTTCACCACTCGAGCCGTTCATGCCGAGGGAATAGTGATCAAGATGGACACGGTGAAGAGCGCGCTCCCGTTCATGGAGCAGGTTCAGGGCAGCGGAGTGCTCTTATATCCTGTGGTCCGATTCACAACCGAAAACGGCAAGAGCGTGGATTTCAGGGCTGCATCAGGCAGCCAGCACCAGCAGTACGCAATAGGGGATTCGGTTCCGGTCATGTATGATCCTGCCCGTCCGGGAGAAGGGCGAATCGGCACTCTCATGGGTGTCTGGGGCGCGCCGCTGATTCTCATCGGAATCGGCGCGGCATTCCTTCTGCTTGGGTTTCTCGCGCCTATGGGATTCGGCAATACGCCGCGACGGCTCTCCTCGGACGACTGACCGCGCGGTCTGATTCGACCGACCGAGGCCACCGCCCTTGTTTGCGCCGGAACAAAGACGTACAGTTACCGCGTGAAAATGAAATCCGACGCAGACCCGAATCTACCGTTATTCGCGCCAAATCCGGATTGCACCCCGAGCACCGGCCTTCCGGGACTCGATGCGGTGCTTCAGGGGCTGTACCCGGGCGACAATCTGGTGTGGCGCGTTGATTCAATCGACCACTATATGATCTTTGCGCGGGCGGCGCTCAAGCACGCTGTCGACTGCGGGATCTCGCCGGTTTACTTCAGGTTTGCGAGTCACGCATCCATTGCAGAAGGCGTTCCCCAGACAATTGTGCACGAGGTTCAGCCGACTCTCGGATTTGAACACTTCATCACGCAGATTCATCAGTTCATCAAGCAGCACGGCCGGGGCGGCCTCTACATTTTTGACTCCCTGTCCGAGCTTTCGAACTCAATTTACAGCGATCGAATGATCGGGAATTTCTTTTCCCTGACCTGTCCGCTCCTGCTTGATCTGAACGCGATTGCCTACTTTGTGCTTTACCGCTATTTTCACTCCTATCACGCCACGACGCCGATCATAACCACCACGCAGATACTGCTGGACGTGTACAATCACGAGGGAACCTACTTCCTTCAGCCAATCAAAGTGACCGATCGTGTTTCCCCCACAATGTTCATGCTTCACCGGTGGGAGT
>DATKUF010000150.1:0-2723 GCA_035530755.1 Spirochaetia bacterium
ACGGAAGTCGGATTCCAATCTGGCTGCCGGCGCACACAGAGTCATCGGAATGCGAAATCTTTCGCCCACCACGTACGTTCTGCGCGTGGATCGAGGCGGAATCGAGTTCCAGCCCGGACAGTACGTCAGTGTCGGGGTGGACGGCGATCTGAACATGCGTGAGTACTCGGTTTACTCATCTCCAAAGGAGCCCTTCCTGGAGATACTGGTGAAGGAGGTCGAACACGGCCTCGTGTCCAGACAGCTGAGAAAACTCAAACCGGGTCAGACGGTTCGCGTAGATGGGCCCTTCGGTTTCTTTCTCATCGAGGACGAATGGGTCAACTCGAAGAAATTTTATTTCATCGCTACCGGGACCGGAGTCTCTCCGTTCCGCAGCTTCGCCCGGACATACCCCGGGTTGGACTATTCGGTAATCCACGGAGTGCGCACCCTGGACGAGTGTGCTGAACCGGACGTATTTGAGCTTTCGAGGTACACGTCCTGCGTCACGCGTGAAACCGGGGGAACGTACGCCGGACGAGTCACCGACTACCTGCGAAATGAGCCGCCGCCGAAAGAGGGACTCTTCTACCTCTGCGGGAACTGCGATATGATATATGAATCGTTCGATATCCTCACGGGCCAGGGAGTCGAGCCGACACAGCTGTTCGCGGAAGTCTACTTCTGAGCGCAACTCAAATGAACAACCACGGGAAGAGAGCAGAGAACCCATGAAATATTGCCTTGTGCCGCTTGGCTGCCAGATGAACCTGTCGGACGCGGAGCGGATTCGTTCCGTCCTCGAGCAGATTGGTTACATATCCACTGAAACTGAAGAAGAGGCCGACATTCTCGGAATTGTCGCCTGCTCGGTTCGACAGAAGTCAATTGACAAAGTATATTCGAAAATAGAAAAATGGAACAAATGGAAGAATAGCCGAAGCCTTCTGACCTTCGTCTCCGGGTGCATTCTGCCCGCGGACCGGGAAAAGTTCCTCAAGAGGTTCGATCTGCTTTTCCAAATCAATGAGCTGCCGGATCTTCCTGAAATGATTCGGCAATATGGCATAGTGACACCCGCATCCTTGTCCTGGGAAACCGCGACTATCCCGAAAGTTTCAGCGCGGTCCGCGACGGGGAGCGTTTCGGATATCGAAGTATCCGACGCGCAGTTCATCCCGCTTTCCCGACTCCGCGACCGCAAATCGGATTACTGGAAGATCCAGCCGCACTACCAGTCCGCGTTCGAAGCGCACGTTCCCATTCAAAACGGATGCGACAAGTTCTGCACCTTCTGTGCAGTCCCATACACGCGGGGCAGGGAGGTCTCACGTTCTTCTGAGGAAATTATCGCTGAGGTGAGTAGACTCGTCGACGGCGGATATCGTTCGATCACCCTGCTTGGCCAGAACGTGAACTCCTACGGCCTCGACCGAAACGGCAGCGAGATCCCGTTTGCTGAACTGCTCCGACAAATCGGCGAACTCGGCCGACGGTCCGGAAGGCGCTTCTGGGTCTATTTCACCTCGCCGCACCCGCACGATATGACCGAGGAGCTGCTCGAAGTGATCGCTGAGTACGACTGTCTCGCAAAACAGATCCACCTTCCGATTCAGAGCGGTGACGACAAAGTGCTCATCAAGATGAACCGAAACTACCGGCTCAGCCATTACCGGGCCGTCGTGGCGAACATCCGGCGCATACTTCCTGACGCCACCCTGTTCACTGACGTCATCGTCGGTTTTTCCGGTGAGACCGAAGCACAGTTTGAGGCCACGCGCAGCGCGATGAGGGAATTTCGGTACAACATGGCTTACATCGCCATGTACTCGCCGCGGCCCGGTGCCGCAAGCGCGCGTTGGGATGATGATATCCCGCTCGAAGAGAAGAAACGCCGTTTGCACGAGCTTTCCACGGAGCTTCAGGTCACCTCCGGTGGGCACAATCAGACTCTCGTGGGCCGGACACTCACCGTGCTGGTGCAGGGGCACGATCGAAAAGACGGATACCTGTCGGGGAGGACCGAAGGCCTCCTGACTGTACGCTTCCCGTCGGACGACGAAGGACTTGTCGGCAAGTTCGTGGAAGTGGAAATCGGTTCATGTGCGCCGCTTTCTCTTTCCGGAGCATTGGTCACCGCCGGCTCACCGGCGACTGCAGGCGCGCTGTGAGCGGTCGCACACCCCGGCGCATCGGGTTTCACACCCTTGGATGCAAGCTCAACCAGTATGAAACCGACAGCCTTGCGTCGCAGTTTGTCCGCGGGGGATACACGATCGTTCCTTTTAACGAACCCGCGGATGCATACGTCGTGAATACGTGCACCGTGACGAATAAAAGCGATCGAAAGAGCCGCAACACTATAAATCGCGCCGTGCGAAGCAGCCTTCCGGCAGCGAACGGCGGCATCGCGGGTCCGCTGATGGAAACCGATTCCGGGGGCCGCGCCGGTTCGAACAGAGACACGGAGCCACTGGTGGTTGTCACCGGCTGTTTCGTGGGCACCCACAAGGAGGAGCTCGAATCGATGGGGCTCAACTATGTGGTCGACAACGAACGGAAGGCGCATATTTTTGAGCTTGTTGACGCGCATTTCCGCGGTGAGCTGCACCATCCGGCGAAGATGGCCCGGGACCTGTTTTCCTATCCGGTCGCCGAGCAGATTTTCCACACACGCAGCATGGTGAAAATCCAGGACGGCTGCGACAACTACTGCAGCTTCTGCATAATCCCGTTTGTTC
>DATKUF010000151.1:0-2420 GCA_035530755.1 Spirochaetia bacterium
AAGTGCTGCAACTTATTGGCCAGGGATTCTCCAATGGTCAAATCGGTGAGCGACTTTTCCTCGCGCTGGACACGGTCAAAGGGCACAACCGCAGAATCTTCGAGAAACTGCAAGTGCAACGCCGCACTGAAGCCATTGCCCGCGCCCGCGGGCTTGGCTTGCTGTAACGCACTTGTTCTCGCGGAACGACCCAGTTAGCCAGGCTTGCCTATTTTGACTGAGCGCCACATCCCGGCCCGATGAGGTTGTCGTCAACGTGATCATATGGGTCCATACCCAGTCATCGCCGTCTATGCAGGTGATTTTCCAGGTTCGGCTGTTTGTTCATCGCGTCGGAATCCAGAAAAGAACTGCCCGGCCGCGGTCATTCGTCCTGCATTCGAAACTGCCTGCTGATCGCGCACCCGAGGGACGAAACGGAGCGGGTCCGGAGCGAAAGCGAGCCGGTCGGTAAGACCGGCTCGTCATGATCAGGTCCGGCGGACTTTTCCGCTCGTCACTTCGCGACGGTTCTCTCGTAGTCCTGTATGGCCTTTGTGACGGTAGCGGCAGCTGTGTCAAGCGCTGCTTGAGGTGTCGCTTTCCCTGCCACCACGGCTTCGATAGCACCTTCGATCGTCTGGCGGGCCATCGGAAACACGCCGATAAGGCCTCCCTGCGTATAGGCGTTCACGGGAGCGGCGTGGAGCTGGTCGATTGCAGTCTGGAACTGTGGATATTTCGCCCGCCATTCCTTGTCCAGCGGAAGGTCGTATGCAGCCTTAGAAAGAGGGAAATACCCGGACATTGTGTGCCAGTATGCCTGTTGAGCGGGAGCGTTCAGAAATTTAATGAACTCCCACGCACCCTGCTGCTCGGGCGACGGGCGGCCGTTCATGATCCAGAGAGAACCTCCACCTATCACCGTTCCACCGGTCTTGTACGCGGCGTCGTTCGGTCGAGGCAGGAATCCGGTCCCCAGTTCGAACTTGCCCTGTGAAGCATTGATAAGTCCCCGAAGCACCGCCGTCGAATCGATGATCATAGCGGTCTTCCCCGCCAGGAATGCGTTTCGGACATCAACGGTCTGGCGACCGAAATTACCGAGTATTCCCTGATCAATCATCTGCTTCCACCACGTAAGAATCGCGACTCCCTGAGGGCTATTGAACGCAGCAGCCGTGGCGCGCGCTGCGCGACCGTTCTCGTTGTTTACGTAGTAACCGGCGGACACCGCGAGATACTGTTCGAAAAACCACCCGTAGATTGCAAAGGCGCCGCCGTAGGTTGTCACGGTTCCGGACGCGTCCTTGGTCGTGAGCGCCTTTGCATCATCGGCAAACTCGGCAAAGGTTCTCGGCGGCTTATTCGGATCCAGCCCGGCTGCCTTGAACATATCCTTATTGTAGTAGAGGATCGGATCGGAAGAGTTGAACGGCATGGACCAGAGTTTTCCGCCGACGGTGTAATACGAGAGCACATTTGGCTCAAGGCCTGATACGTCGTATTTTTCTTTGTCGATGAAAGTCTGTACGGGCGTCACCGATTTCAGGTCGATCATCAACTGTGTCCCGATGTCGTACATCTGCGCGACCGACGGAATGTTCCCGCTCTGAAGCCCGGCTTTCAGTTTGTTCAACGCGTCATCGTAGGGCCCCTGGTAGGTCGCCTTGACCACGTATTTGCTCTGAGAATCGTTGAAGTCCTTCACCATCTTCGGGATAGCCGTGCCACCGAGATCGCCGCTCATGCTGTGCCAGAAGGTCACGTCCACCGGTCCGGCGGGAGTCGACGCGCTTTCGCTGCTCCCTCCGGCCCAGGCGGCCCCCCCGATCAACGCTGCACCGAGAACCAGGATGAAAAACGCTCGCTTCATAGTATGCCTCCTCTTCTGCGGAAAACTTCACATCGTCCCGACGGGGCGAAACCAGATACACCAGTGATGGACGGCAACGCTATCCCTTTATGCCGCCCGCAGTGAGACCGCGAATCAGCTGCCTATTGCCGAGGATGAACAGAACCGCCGTTGGTATGAGAATGATGACCACACCGGCCATTACAGTGTTGTACATGAACCGCTCTTCATCCTGCAACAGCGCGATGCCGATCTGAACCGTCCGCATCAATTCGTTGTTGGTTATCAGCAACGGCCAAAGATACTGGTTATAGGTCTGCAGGAAAGCGTAGACGGCGAGTGTCCCGAGCGCGGGACGAGTCAACGGCAGCACGATCGTCAGCAGAAACCGGAAGTTCCCGCATCCGTCGATCGTGGCCGCGTCTCGAAAGTCTTTCGGGATGGTGAGCATGAATTGCCGGATAAGGAACGTTCCGAAAGCGGTTGCGAGGAACGGCACAGTGAGTCCGACGAAACTGTCATTCCATTTTAGTTGCCGGATAAGCAGGTAGTTAGGAATGATCGTCGCTTCCCACGGGATCATCAT
>DATKUF010000152.1:0-12687 GCA_035530755.1 Spirochaetia bacterium
GCCATGGAACCGCCGGTCTCCTTCGACGCCGATGAGGTGCGAAACAGGAAGGTCGACGTGCTTCATGCGATGCGCCGGTACCAGCACGACGAAGTAGGTGAGTACGCGGTCCGCGGACAGTACGGTTCCGGGTGGGTTGCCGGCTCGAATCGGGTCGCATATCGCGAAGAACCCGGCGTCAACCCCAATTCACCGACCGAAACGTTCGCGGCGCTGAAGCTGTTCGTCGACAACTGGCGGTGGCAGGATGTGCCATTTTACCTGCGAACCGGCAAGAGCCTGCCCTCCAAGGCATCTGTGATAACGATCCAGTTTGAAGCGGTACCGCACCGCTCATTTCCGTCAAAGGCCACCGCGAGCTGGCAGCCCAACCGGCTGATCATCAGTATTCAGCCACAGGCCGGCATCCGGCTTCGTTTTCAGGGAAAGCAGCCCGGACTGGAGATGCTCCTGAGTCCCGTCGACATGACGTTCAACTACAGTGACGCCTACACGATTGACCCGCCGGAAGCGTATGAAACACTTCTGATTGATGTCATGCTCGGAGATGTCACCCTTTTTATGCGTGAGGATCAGGTTCACGCCGCCTGGGAGGTCATCACCCCCGTTCTCGAAGCGTGGGAGAACGCTTCCCCGGTCGATTTTCCGAATTACGCAACCGGATCCTGGGGCCCCGAAGACGCGGAGGCACTCATCGCTCGTGACGGTCGCAACTGGGTCATGCTTCCGCTCACGCGGGAAAGAAAAACCTGATACCGAGGCTGTCCCCGTTCACTACCCGCGCCCGCGTTGCGGTCGCTCGCCGACAGGGTGCCTAAGGGTTATCTTCTGTCACATGATTTTCATGCTTAATGGAGGCGTTCATGAACTGGTTCTGGCCCGTGCTTGGGCTCATCGTCATCTACTTACTCGTTTCCTACTTTCGCAGGCGGGCCGGCAGCAACGGACTGGGAACTTACGAAAAACTTCGTGCGCTTCTGGAGACCGGTGAACGGCCATTCACGCTCGTCGATGTCCGTACTCCCGACGAATACCGGGCCGGCCACATTCCAGGCGCCATCAATATTCCGCACGACCGCATCGGCTCAAAACCGCCGAAGGCGGACAGAACTGCACTCGTAGTTCTCTACTGCCACACCGGCTCCCGGTCGGTATTTGCCCGTGCAGCTCTCAAACAGAACGGTTTTACCGAAGTTTCCAATTTCGGCCGGATCGGCAAATGGAGAGGCCCCGTCGTCGAGGGGAGCAAACCGGGATCGATAGCGACGGCCCCGTAGCTTCTTCGCCGCGAACTTTTATTTTGGAGGAGATCATGAAGAAAATGATGCCGGTAGGCCCCATGATGATCGAGCATCGTCTCATCGAGCGGATGATCGGCGAAATCGGGAAAGAGGCCGACAGACTTGAAGCAGGTGGCACCCCGGATCCGGACTTCGTCGACCAGGCGGTCGATTTCATCCGTTCCTATGCCGACGAATGTCATCACGGCAAGGAGGAGGACATCCTCTTTCGAGAGCTCGGCAAGAAGAATCTCTCGCCAGAGGATGACAAGTTGATGCGGGAGCTTGTCGCCGACCATGCGAAGGGACGGGCCTTAACGCGAAAGATCGTGGAAGCTAATCAGCGCTATCGAAGCGGCGATCGGAACAGTATTTCGGTGATCGTCGATTGCATGAAAGAGCTGCGGGAATTCTACCCCGTGCACATAGCGAAGGAAGATCGACACTTTTTTCAGCCCGCAATGCGCTATTTCACCGAAGAGGAACGCGACGAAATGCTCGAGGAAGGCTTCGCATACGACCAGCGGCTGATACACCGGCGCTACGAGAATATCGTCAAGATCGCCGAAACGCGTCACCAGAAATAGACGATCGGCCGCGCGGTCCGTGAGGACTGCCACGCAGATTGTTGAACCGTGTCGGGCTCGAAATCAGCGCGTTGACCCAATCGGCTGATCCATTCCCAACCCCCTTCATGTGAACGAGAAACCCGACACTGACGATTCTTTCTCCACCCTGTTGACAAACGTCATGACTTATGTTAAAGTCTGCCAATCACGTGCGAATTGAGTTTGATCCGCTGCTACCGTCTCGCGGTGGGCGCAAGGAACAAGCGGGAGAGGAGGACGCATGGCAGAAACGATGTTTGACGCCCTCGGTATGATCGAAACGAGGGGATTCGCTGCAATGACCGAGGCGGCGGATGCAATGGTAAAGGCAGCCAGAGTCGATCTGGTCGGATACGAACAGATCGGGGGCGGATACGTCACAGCGATCGTCCGGGGCGACGTTGCCGCCTGTCGGGCAGCGGTTGACGCCGGAGCGCGCGCCGCCGAGAAGATCGGCGAGATTGTGTCGACCCACGTCATTCCTCGGCCTCACGCGTCCGTGGACGGCGCCCTGCCGCTTGGCCGAAACGGTCGGAAGGAGTAACGAAGATGGCAATCGATTTGCGAACCTATGTCGTTCTCGATTCCCTGCAGCCGCAGATGGCCTCTTACCTGTCGACGATATCCCGAGGGTATTTCCCGGTTGCGTATCAGGCATGCTGCGTAATCGAAATTGCACCGGGGATCGAGATCAACCGGTTGATGGACATTGCGCTGAAGGCCACCAATGTGACGCCCGGACTGCAGGTGGTTGAGCGCTCCTATGGAATGATGGAAGTGCACTCCGACAGTCAGGGTGATACCCGGATGGCCGGAGAATCGGTTCTCAAAGCACTTTCCAAGAATGAAGAGGACAGTCTGAAACCGCGGCTCCTGACCAGTCAGCTGATCAAGAACATGTCCGATCACCACTGCCAGCTCATAAACAAGACCCGATATGGGAACATGCTGCTGCGAGGCGAGACGCTCTACGTGCTCGAACTCGAGCCCGCCGGATACGCCTATTTCGCATCCAACGAGGCAGAAAAGACCGCCAAGATCAAAATCATCGACGTCCAGGGATTCGGTCGCTTCGGCCGAGTGTATATATCGGGTGACGAAGCCGAAGTATTGGAGGCCCGGAAGGTTGTCGAAGCACGGCTCGAAGGGCTGCCGGGACGATCAATACCGGCAAACCGGGATGACTCATAAAGAGGAGATGTAGGGAATGGCTGAACAGAACAACGATGCCCTGGGGATGATTGAAACACGTGGTTTTACCGCGATGGTCGAGGCTGCCGACGCGATGGTCAAAGCCGCCAAAGTTGATCTCATTGGTTTCGAAAAGATCGGCGGAGGATACGTGACGGCAATTGTGCGCGGTGACGTGGCGGCTTGCCGCGCGGCGGTCGACGCCGGAACCCGTGCCGCCGAAAAGGTCGGGGAAATTGTATCGACGCATGTAATTCCTCGTCCGCACGGAAACGTTGACGCGGCACTTCCGCTGGGAAGAAAACCGTCCGGCGCGAAAAAGTAGCAGGGGTAAACGAGATGGTACTCGCACGCGTGAAAGGCACTGTGGTCTCCACCCAGAAAGCCGAGCAGCTTGCCGGCCTCAAGCTCCTGCTCATAGAGAAGATCGATCCGGTCACGCTCAAAGGGAAAGGCGACTGGTCTGTGGCGATCGATAGTGTGGGTGCGAATGCGGGGGAAATCGTCTTCTACGTTACCGGGAGCTCGGCGCGCATGACTGAGACCACAAAGGGCAAGCCATCCGATGCGACCATTATCGCGATAGTCGATGAAATCGAGAAAGACGGCGAGCTTGTGTACAACAAGAGTTCGAGCGAAGGATAAAGAAGTGAACTTCGCGCGGGTTTCCGGAACAGTAGTGGCAGAAACGCGGGCACACAGCATTCCAAACGCCCGCTATCTCCTGGTTGAGGAGTGCGATCAAATGGGGCAGGGCCGGGGTGAATACCTGGTGGCGTTCGACATTATTGGCGCAAACAGGGGCGAAATGGTGATGCTGACCCAGGGGAGCTCCTGTCGATGGGCCCCGGATGTCGAGGATCGGCCGATTGACACCCTGGTGGTGGCGACGGTTGAAACCATCGATCAATCCGGAAGGATTGTCTACGCAGCGGGAGAGAAAGAATGAGCGGAGCGACCGAGGAGATCCGCGCCATCATCCAGGAAGTGATGTCAAACTACGACATCGCGTCTCTGATCGACGACGGAAAAACTGCAGATGCACCGCCGCGAAATCCGGTCGCCACTCCGGGGATCTTCGCTACCATAGACTCTGCGGTCTCCGCCGCCGGGACGGCCCAGCGCGAGCTGGTTCAACTTCCGCTGGAGACGCGGCGCAGGATGATTGAGTCGATCAGAGCAGCGGTAATGGCGGAGAATGAATCCCTCTCGCAGGATGCGGTTGGGGAGACCGGTCTTGGAAACGTTGCAGACAAGGTAGTGAAGAACCGTGTCGCCGCAATGAAGACTCCCGGAGTTGAAGATGTGGAGTCGGCAGTGGTGACCGACGAGCACGGCCTGACCCTGACCGAACGGGCACCCTATGGGGTCATCGGCGCGATCACGCCCACGACAAACCCCATTTCGACCATCACCTCCAACTGTATCGGCATGATCGCCGCCGGGAACAGCGTAGTATTCAACGTGCACCCTGCGGCAAAGCGAGTCTCCTGCAGGCTCGTGTCTCTCATCAACAGTGCGGTTGTCCGATCCGGTGGGCCCGCGAATCTGGTGTCCGCGATCGAATCGCCGACCATCGATTCGGCAAACGAGCTGATGAGACACCGAGGCGTCGCGCTGCTCGTAGTGACCGGTGGCCCGGCGGTAGTCAAGGCGGCGATGAACAGCGGGAAGAAGGCAATTTGTGCCGGTCCGGGCAATCCGCCGTGCGTGGTCGACGAGACGGCCGACCTTTCGAGAGCCGGGCGCGACATCGTGGCCGGGGCGGGATTCGATCACAACATCGTCTGCATCTGCGAGAAGGAAATCCTCGCGGTAGAGACAATTGCCGATCGCTTGAAAGATGAGCTGAAGAGGAACGGGGCGTATGAACTCTCGGCCGAGCAGACCGCACGTCTTACTCCGCTGATCATAGCCGAACCGGGCGGGGCTGACCGGGAAGGGGCACCGAACAAGGCTTTCGTTGGAAAGAGTCCCGCAGAGATTGCGCGTGCGATCAGTCTGGACGTGCCGGTCGGGACGCGCATTCTGCTCTGCGAGGTCGGACGTGAGCATCCCCTTGTCTGGACCGAACAGCTCATGCCGGTCATTCCGCTTGTTCGGATGAAAAACGTGGACGAAGCGATCACTTTTTCCGTACAGGTTGAACATGGCTTTCGCCACACAGCGATGATGCACTCGCATAACATCGAGAAGCTCTCGAAGATGGCAAAGGTGATGAACTGCTCCCTTTTTGTGAAGAATGGTCCCTGTTATGCCGGGCTCGGAGAGGGCGGCGCGGGTCACACTTCGTTCACGATCGCGAGTCCGACCGGCGAGGGGATAACGCGTGCGCGAACTTTCACCAGGGAGCGACGCTGCACGCTTGTCGATTCGTTCCGGATCATCTAGGGGGCGGTATGAAACTTGGTCGCGTTATCGGCAGGGTGGTGAGCGCGCACAAAGTCGAAAGCATGGACGGTCTCGCGATCCTCCTCGTCCAGCCGGTGGACGAGCAAAACCACGACGTGGGTCCGGCGATCGCGGCCTTTGACACCGCCCGCGCCGGCGAAGGCGATCTCGTCTGTTTCGAAAGTGGCAAGGAAGCCGCGCAGGCGAATCCCAACGGCTGGTTCAACCCGCTCGACGCGGCGATTCTCGGAGTAGTCGATGCGGTAAACAGGGAGGACCCGAGATGACGCTTGCACGCGTGGTTGCGACTGTGGTCTCCACGGAAAAGCATCCGCACTATGCGGGTTTGAAGATAATGGTGGTCCAGCCGCTCGATCCTGCCGGTCTGCCAAAGGGCAAGCAGCTGCTTGCGGTCGACGGTGTCCAGGCCGGAATAGGTGACCGCGTGCTTGTCGTGGACGAGGGAGGATCCGCCCGCCTTGTCATTGGCGACGCCGAGGCAGTGACTGTCCGCACGGCAATATGTGGAATCGTCGACCGTGTAGATGTCGACTCGTGACCCCAGGGAGAACGTTGTGAACGAAACGGACAATGTCAGACATGTCGCGCTGGGATCTGACCATTCGAGCTTTGCGCAAAAAGAGGCATTGCGGCGCTATCTGGAGACCGTCGGCTATCGCGTGGAGGATGTCGGTTGTTTCGGTCCGGAGAGGGTCGACTACCCCGACGTCGCGGTGGCGGTATGTCGCAAAGTGGTCAGCGGTGCCTGTGAACGAGGCATTGTGCTCGACGGTGCGGGTATCGGCTCGGCGATTGCCTGCAACAAGATAAAAGGAATCCGGGCAGCCACCTGTTACGACCTGCGTAGCGTAGTGAACAGCCGCGAGCACAATAATGCCAATGTCCTTGCAATGGGTGGGCCGTTGCACGGCGTGGACCAGCTCTGTGACATGGCAAAGACGTGGCTGCTGACGCGGTTTGCCGGCGGCCGCCATATGGTTCGGGTAAACAAGATTATGGAAATAGAGAGAGGAGGCTTTCGAGACTCATGGAACAGAACCAACTCATAGACAGAATCGTTTCTGAAGTCGTTGCCAGGATCAATCAGCAGGCCGGGAAATCGACGGGCGGATCAGGTTTTTCGCAGAAGGGCCTGGAGGCGGGGGCAACGAGTGCCGGTAACCTCCCATCTCTTCTGCCTTCGGACGTGGCGAAGTACATCGATCACACTATGCTGCGCCCGGAGGCGGCTACCGCAGCGTTCGATAAGCTTTGCCAGGAGGCGCTCCAATATCGTTTCTTCGGGGTCTGCGTCAATTCCAGCAGAGTTGCCTATGTTGCGCGCAAACTCCAGGGCACCGGCGTCAAAGTCTGTTCGGTAGTCGGGTTTCCGCTCGGCGCCATGACCCCTCGAAGCAAGGCGTTCGAAACTCGAGAAGCAATCGCAGACGGCGCTCAGGAGATCGACATGGTGATCAACATCGGGCTTCTCAAGTCCGGCGATTACCGTGGTGTCGAGGAGGATATCCGTTCCGTGCGCCGGGCGACTCGATCGAATACCATTCTCAAAGTGATTATCGAAACGGCGCTGCTCACGCAGGACGACAAGGTGATGGCGTGCGAGCTTTCGAAAAAAGCTGGTGCCGATTTCGTGAAGACCTGTACCGGATTCGCCGGGGGCGGAGCCACGCCCGAGGATATCGCGCTGATGCGGCGGGTCGTGGGAACCGAGATGGGCGTCAAAGCGTCCGGCGGCGTTCGTACCTATGCGAATGCGGTAGCGGTAATCGCGGCCGGGGCCACGCGGATCGGCGCCGTTTCGAGCGTCGCGATCGTTTCAGGCGGCGCCGGAAGCGGCAGCTACTGAACGGTCAATTCGGAGCCTTCTATGGGTTTTGTCATCGAAAACGCGCGCTTCCGCGCGGAAATCGCACCGCTCGGGGCAGAGCTGAAGAGCCTGGTAGATCTTTCCACAGGCCAGGAGTACATGTGGCAGGCGGACCCCGCATGGTGGAAAGGGACCGCGCCGATCCTTTTCCCCATAGTCGGCGGCCTGAAGGGTGAAACCTACACCTATGAGGGCCGGGAGTACCGTCTTCCCCAGCACGGATTCGCCCGGTCCCGTGAGTTTACGGCCGTCGCAACCTGCTCCGATGCGGTGGAGCTCGAACTTACCGCATGCGACGAGACCCGTTCGCTGTATCCATTCGACTTTGTGCTGCGGGTCGGATTTTCCCTCGAACGTGGGGGTCTTGCGGTGCGCTATCGAGTGACGAACCGGGGCACCGGGCAGATGTATTTTTCCATCGGATCGCATCCGGCATTCAACGTTCCGTTTCGTTCAGCTTCGCCGGGAACTGCCGGAGCACTTGAAAACTACTATATCCTCTTCGAACGCGAGGAGAATCTCGAGCGCTATTTTTTCAAGGACGGGATGATTGTCCCCGGCAAGACAGCCGAGGTTCTTGACTCGAGCCGAACTCTGACGCTGTCTCGAAATTTGTTCGACGCGGGACCGGTAATATTCAAGAATCCTGCATCGCGTGAGTTCACCATCGCAAGCAGCCGCGATCCCCACGCAATCCGAGTTGCCACCGACGGAGTTCCGTTTGTCGCTATCTGGTCCAAACCCGGCGGTGCCCCCTTCGTCTGTATCGAGCCCTGGCACGGACTGCCCGATGCCGGCGATGCGTCAGGCAGCCTGGTTGAAAAGGAGGGGATTGTATCCCTTCCGAAGTACGACACGTTCTCCACCGGATACCGGATCGAAATCCTCTGAATCTTCCGTTTCACACGCCAATACAGGACAAAGTGTTTGACAATTGTCATGTCATATGTTAGAATGACAAACGTCAGAACAAAAATCAAGACTCTGGAGGCTGGTATGGCTGATTCTTTAGCAGGGAAGGTGGCGGTGATTTCCGGCGTTGGATCCGGATTCGCAAAAGCAACGGCGGAACTTTTTGCCGCAAAGGACAAGTGCGGGCTGGTAATATTCGACATCAACGAGAAGGCACTGTCCGACACCGTAGCAAATTGTAAGGCATCCGGATCCAAAGTCGTTTCATTTGTCGGTGACGCGACAAAGCCGGAGACCTACGAAAGGGCATTGAAAGAGTGTGTTTCGGCGTTCGGAAAGGTAGACTTCCTCCTCAACTACGCCGGCGGCGCGGTCAAGGTTGCTCCTATTGAAGAAATGGATGACGTGGTGAACAAGAAGATCCTCGACCTCAATCTGAATAGCGCGATATGGAGCTGCAGGACCTTTACGCCACAGTTCAAGAAACAGAAATTCGGAAAGATCATCAACGTTTCGAGTGTCTGTGACCGTCGTTCCTGGCCGGGATGGACCGTTTATTCTGCGGCGAAGGCGGGGGTCAACGCATTCACGAAGTGCCTCTACACCGAGCTTCGTCCGCACGGAATCTCGGTATCGCTGCTGGTTCCCGGAGGGTCGAACACCGGCTTCCAGACGGCGGCGCAGGGTGTCCCCAAATTCGAGTGGGATGAAAGTCTCGCTGTGCGACCTGAACACTTCGCCGACATGGCATACCAGATCTGCGCTCTGAGCAAAGGCGCCTGTGTTTCTGAGTACGCTCTGTTCGGTCTGGCACAGGACATAAGCGGGTTCTAGCATGAAAACAGTCGAGTACGAAAAACTGTCGACCGATGCATTCGCCCGATTCGGATCCTACGCCGGGATGATCAACCCGACGACGGAACGCATCGGCGCCGAACCGATTGAATTCTTCAGGGACATTGTCCAGTCCTCGCTCGGGACGAGCACAACCGCGTCCTTCGGCGTCTGCCGAGTGGGGACTCGCCCCTTCGTGATCGATGTGTCTGAATACCACGACGGGTGCTGCGAAACACTCATGCCGATAGACGGCGATGTTCTCATCCACGTCGCCCCGGCTGTCCCGGCTGCCGAGTTTCCGTTCGGGAACGTTCGGGTATTCCTCGTGCCGCAGGGGACTCTCGTCTGCCTGCGGCCCGGGGTCTGGCATCATGGGCCCTACACGCTATCCGGGAAGCCGGTGAATTGCCTGGTCGCGCTACCGGAACGAACCTACATGGTTGACTGCAAGACCTTCGAATTCCCCCGGGCTCAGTGGATAACGATCACCGGTGTGGGGATCGAAAAGCGGTAGCGTCGGACGTGGACGATGAACTCCGAAGAACGGATCATACAGACGCTGCACCGATCGGAAACTGACCGCATCCCGTCTTTCGAGTGGGTCATCGACCGTCAGGTCATCAACGCGATGCGACCCGGAGCGTCTGAAGAGGGGTTCATCTACCAGGAGGACCTGGACGCCGTCTGCGTCGATCTCGACTACACGCGAGAAGAGATCGAGCCGGGACTTTTTCGCGACGAGTGGGGGCGAGTCACACGACACTCCGCAGAGGCGCATCCCTATCCGCTTCGCGGACCCATAAGCTGCATGGAAGAGCTGCGTCGATACGAATACCCGGATCCGGCAAATCCCGCGCGGTACGCATCGCTGGAACGCTCGCTTTCCGGCAATGCTGGGAAGAAGGCGGTGATTCTGCACCTCAACGACGTCTTCTCGTTACCGTCGCGGTTGATGAAATTCGAGGACTTCATGATGTGTATTGTTCTCGACCCGAAACTCGCGCGCGCACTGGTAGATCTCTCGGTGGAAGCGAATCTCGCGTTTGCGCGTGAGGCCCGTGGTCGGGGCGTCAAGATTATCTACACGGGCGACGACTACGCCTACAATAGTGGTCCGATGGTATCTCCGGCGGCGTTCAGGGAAATCTTTTTTCCCGGGCTCAAACGGGTGGTTGCCGGGTACAAAGAGCTCGGTCTGCTGGTGATCAAGCACACCGACGGGGACATCATGCCAATAATAGACATGATTGTGGATGCGGGTTTTGACTGTCTCGACCCCATCGATCCTGTTGCGGGAATGGATCTGGAGACGGTGAAAGAGCGATTCGGCAATCGAATCGCAATCAAGGGCAACGTCGATTGCGCGAACCTTTTGACATTCGGCTCACCGGAGGAGGTGCGGAGGGCGGCCGAATACTGCATTCTCACCGGAGGACGTGGCGGCGGTTACATCTTTTCATCGAGCAACAGCATTCACTCGTCGGTGAAGCCGGAAAACTATCGAGCGATGCTCGATACGTGGATCGAACTGCGGGAACGCCGAGCGGGTTGAGCAGGAGAATCGGAATGGACTGTCTTGCGGCAATCGACATTGGTTCCACCTCCACGAAGGCTTTCCTTTTCGATCTGTCCGGCCGAGTGGTCTCGCAGGCATCGACACCGATGAACGTCGAGCACACCGATGAAGCAAACCCATCCTGGGCTTTCTGGCACCCGGAAAAGGTGTGGGAGAGTGTCTGCGCTGTCATGAGAGCGGCATCCTGCCCGCCCGCGCTGGCGCCCCCCGACGAGGCCACGGTGCTCGGCGTGGCGGTGACAGGCCTCGGCATGGACGGACTCCCGGTCGACAGCGATGGGGAATGGCTGTATCCCTTCATATCCTGGCATTGCACGAGGACCGAACCGCAGAGCCGCCGATGGAGCGAAAGGATCGGTCGAAAGAGACTGTTCGAACTTTCCGGAAAGCAGGTTCAGCCGTTTGACACCGTCTATCGTCTGTTGTGGATGCAGGAGTTCCGGCCGGAGATTCTCCGTAGAGCGGATCGCTGGCTCCTGATCGAAGACTGGGTGAACTTCAAGCTCTGCGGCAGCCGCGCGACCGATTTCTCAATGGCCTCCACTACGTCCCTTTTCGATCAGCGCAAGCGCGGCTGGTCGGATGAACTGGTTGAGGCGGCCGGAGTGAAGGTCCGGCTCCTTCCGGACGTGGCTCCCAGCGGTACGCGGATCGGGACGGTCACTCCGGCCGCTTCCCGGGTGACAGCTCTGCGCGCCGGCACACCTGTCTTTCTGGGCGGTCACGACTACCTGTGTGCGGCGCTTGCCGCAGGAGCCTTTCAGCCCGGCGTGGTTCTCGACATCACCGGGACATGGGAGCTTGTCGTGCGCGCGGTCGATCGACCTTTGCTTTCCGAAGAGGCCTTCGACGCGGGTCTCACCGTGGAATCCCACGTTGCAAACGGCATGTACTGCACCACCGGTTTTGCAGTTTCCGCGGACATGACCGAGTGGTACCGCCGCGAGTTCTGTTACGAAGAGCGCGAACGGGCGGCCATTGCCGGCTGCACGGACTGGCAATGCATCATGGACGGCCCCGCGGAGGCGCCCGTGGGAGCCGACGGGGTGTTCTTTCTCCCGCACTTTTCCGGCGCCGGTACGCCGGTGAACGACAGCAGATCACTCGGCGCGTTCGTGGGTCTCCACAACGGAGTGACCAAAGCCTGCCTGGCGCGTGCAATGTTCGAAGGGCTCAACTACCAGTCGCGAAAGCTGATCGACGCGGTAGTGTCGTCGGCGGGTGGCCCGGTTCCGCGCATCGTGGTCACCGGCGGCGCGGCGAGGAACAGCTTCTGGATGCAGAACAAAGCCGATATCATCGGGCGGCCGATCGACGTGAGCGACACAGAGGAGGCAACCGCACTCGGAGCCGCCATCCTTGCCGGGATCGGCGCGGGCGTCTACTCGAGCGAATCCGACGCGTACGAAAAGACATGCGCCGATGTTCGCACCGTTGAACCCGATCAAGGAGCGGCGGAACAATACGCACGCTATAATCACATATTTGAATCGTTATACCCGGCCCTCCGGGGAGTGAATGAATCGATATACAGGAATTTTCGCCTGCGGGAGTAGTGTATGGATATGAAACTGAAAGGGAAGAATGCGATAGTCACCGGCGGGGCCGGCGGGTTCGGTGAGGCTATAGCCTACGCGCTCGGCGCCGAGGGAGCAAATCTGATAGTCTCCGATATCAACGTTGAGCGTGCCGAGACTGTCGCGGAAAAGTGTCGGGGCCTCGGAGTAAAAGCGCACGCGGTGCGAACCGACCTGACGGAAGAGAAAGACTGTTTTGATTTGATCGACCGGACGGAGGCCCTGCTGGGCAGTGCGGACATACTCATAAATAACGCGGGACTCTGGCCGACGAACCTGGTTGTCGATATCCCGATGCAGGAGTGGAAGAGAACCTTCGACATCAACATGACGGCGGTCTTTCTGACCTGCCAGAGATTCGTCCAGAAGGTGCTTGCCCGCGAGGGGAAAGGGAAGATCCTCAACATCACCTCTCAAGCGGCCTTCA
>DATKUF010000153.1:0-39029 GCA_035530755.1 Spirochaetia bacterium
CGGCGGCATGTCGGCGGGGCTTGCTTCGACCAGCCCGGCGAGGATTTGTCGGGCCGACTCCCTGTAGTGGCCGGTCAGAAATCGCGTACAGGAGTGCGCGATGATGTCCAACTCGTCGGTGTTCATAACGTCCGTCCTCCCAATGCGTGCCTATTCTACCGGTTTAGCAGAATCCGTGCAGCAGCCGGCAGCCGTCGCCCGCACTCGATCAGTATATTAGTCGCCGCGGGAGGAGGAGGGAGAACCATGCCTAACTACCTGTGCGTTACCTGCGCGACGCAATTCGCGGAAAGCGATGCACCACCTGCACGCTGTCCGATATGTGAGGACGAGCGCCAGTACGTCGGTTATTCCGGGCAGAGCTGGATTACGCTCGACGAGCTTCGATCCGCGCATCATACGGTTCTCAGAGAGGAAGAGGACAAGCTCACAGCCGTCGGGTGCGAACCAGGCTTTGCGATCGGACAGCGCGCGCTTCTGGTTCAGCAGGCGGAAGGCAATGTGCTCTGGGACTGTATCCCGCTTATTGACGAGAACGCTATCAAAGGAATCCGATCACTCGGCGGAATCTCTGCGATCGCGATTTCGCATCCGCATTACTATTCATCGATGGTGGAATGGAGCCGCACCTTCGGCGGCGTCCCGATTTATCTGCACACCGACGATAGAGAATGGGTGATGCGTCCCGATCCGTCAATCGTATTCTGGGAGGGTGAAACACACGCCCTTCCCGGCGGGATCACGCTTGTCCGGTGCGGCGGACATTTCGAGGGAGGCACGGTGCTCCATTGGCCGGCCGGCGCCGAGGGGCGGGGCGCTCTTCTGTCGGGCGACATCATTAATGTAGTGAGCGACCGCCGTTTCGTAAGCTTCATGCGGAGCTACCCAAACCTCATCCCGCTCAACCGCGCTGCGGTAACGCGGATCGGTCAGGCGGTTCGCCCCTACGCTTTCGATCGCATCTACGGGGCCTGGTTCGGCAAGGTGGTCCAGACCGACGCGAAAAAGCGCGTCGAAATCTCCATCGAAAGATATCTGAGGGCGATTACCGGCTGACGAGCGATAGGCATCGGCTTCCCACGGGCAGGAATCACCCGTCCGCCCTAATCGGAGCAGGAGCCGTTCGTGACAAACCCGAGTCATCAGTCAAGGACGGTAAGCATGGAAAAACCGAGACCAACCTGTTATTGGATAGTCGTCGCCTCCCGCGATCACGCGCGCATCGGGGTGGAAGGTTCGATCATTCAGGCAAACCACGGCAAGAGAAGTGCGCTCGACCGGATGCGGCCCGGCGACAAGGTCGCGATCTACTCGCCGCGGGAGACGTTTGGTGTGCGCGGGAAGCTGCAGGCTTTCACCGCGCTTTGCACGGTCGAGGAGGGCGAAGTCTGGCAGGCTGACCTCGGCCCTGACTTCAAACCTTTTCGCCGCGCTGCGCGTTACGAAACGGTAGTCGATGTACCGCTCATGTCGGTGCTTCCCGACCTGGATTTTATCCGCAACAAAGCCTCATACGGCGCGGTGTTCCGCTTCGGTGTAGTCAAGGTTCCCGAGCCGGACTTCCGCATTATCGAGTCGGCACTCACGGCGGCGGACGGTCCACCGAACTGACCGCGAATCTCCGCGCGCGGGCGCCTTCTCGGGCTCATCTGTCTTGTTCCAGGTCCTGAAAGCGCGTATGCTCTGATTATGAATACCAAAACGCAGAAAGCCGGCGCCCCGGGACAAAGCCCGTTTCGCGGTGTCTTTTCACTGCTTCTCACACCCTTTCGGGAAGACAAGAGTATCGACTGGGATTCCTACGAGCAGTATGTAGAATGGCAAATCGGAACCGGTCCGCAAGGCCTTTTTGCGGTCTGCGGATCGAGTGAGATGAAATGGCTCACCGAAGCAGAGCGGATCGAGCTTGCGCGGCGCGCGGTAAAGATCGCCGGCGACCTCCCGGTTGCGGCCACGGCAAACCTGCTTCCGGATCTCTCACAGCACAGGGATGAAATTCGTCGCATGGCCGATACCGGCGTCGCCGCCGTAGTGCTCGTACCCCCTTCGGGACTCGGATCGGACCAGAAAAGGCTGGGCGACTACTTTGCCCGACTTCTAGACGAGTCGCCGATTCCGGGACTCATCTACGAATGGCCGATGGTCAGCCCCTATCTTATCGATGCCCCGGTGTTTGGAGATCTCGCGCACAAACACGGGCTTGCCGGCATCAAGGATACGACTTGCACCATGGAAGGAATCGGCGGCAAGATTGCGGCCGCGGGCAACGCGACTGTGTTTCAGGCCAACGCGCCTTTTATGCTGGACTCCATACGTAACGGCGCGCAGGGCGTGATGGCAATCGTTACCACTGCTGCATCCGACCTCGCTACAGGATTCTGGCGCCGCGCCTCCGCCGGAGATTACGAGGGCGCCGCACCGCTTCACGAGCAGCTCGTTATGCTCGACTCCACGCTCGAACGCGGTGGATGTTACCCGGCGACCGCAAAACACCTGTGCACCCGACGCGGTGTCCGCATGACGCTCGCCTGCAGAAACCCGGCACCGGTTCGGGCGGAGAGCCTGAAGGCGGTCGAGGTCTGGTACGCCGCGGCACGGCGGTCCGGCGCGCTCGTGGAGAACGCGATACGAAATCCATAATGCAGACGGTCCCGTAGGTCGGATGGGACCGAGAGCGCCCCGGCCGGCGCTCCTATCGGTAGTACCCCTTGAGCACGAGAAGCGCGCGGAGGGTTATCCATCTGCTCGGTTTACCTTTCTGTTCGACGCTCACCTGGTATCTCCCGTTAAAGGTCGCCTCGAGGGGCCATTTCCCGTCGTTCGACCGCTTTGCTGCAATCCTGTCTATCGCCTCCTGCATGCGCTCATCCCGGTATCCAAGATCGAGGAGAATCGCGGCAATCTCGAGAACATCGGTCTGATACATGAGCGGGAACTGGAGCTTGAGCCACCCGGGTCTCGAGACCGCTGCGAGATCGTGGCTCCTTTTGTGAATGTGGTGGGCAAGGAGATATTCGCATCCCGCCCGGATCGTTTCGCAGGCTTCGGGGCTTCTCCGGTCCGGCGGAATCTCGGCCAGAGCTTTCAACGCCTTTACTGCGCCCATGTGGCAGACGTGTGTTCCCCAGCACATTCGGTACCGATCGTAGGGCCAGCCCGAAGGGGCGCACTCCACGCCGTCGTCAAACCGCTGGTACCGGGTGATCCAGTCGATTCCCGCCTGCAGCCGCTCGTCGTCGTGGTATCCGAGCCGCAACAGGCTCCATACCATGTTGCCGGTAAGGCAGGGTACCACGCCGCTGTGAAGGCCGCCGCCCTCCCTGGCGCTCTCATCGTAGGAGAAGCCGCCGCTCGCCCTGTCCTGTGAAGAGGCGAGAATCTCCTCGCACACCGCGTGGATCCGCGGCTCGTTTCCGTCGGCGAGATGTTCGGCGAGGATGATGAGCTGCCAGACACCGCCCCGGTACTTGTCACGGTAGAATCTGCGTGGTTCGTTCCAGCTGCCGTTGTCTAATTTCGCCAGTATTTGCGGCACTATCCCCGCGCGCATGATATCGGTTCGCGCTTCAGCGACTGCCGGGTTCGAATCGGGTTCTCCGAGCAACCGTGTAAGGGTGAGGAACCGTACAGAGGGGTTCTCAGGCTCGAGGAGCCAGTCGACGGTACCGGGTGAAAGATAGGATTCCCACATCGCAGCCCCTCCCCTCCCGATTCGAGACCTGGCGCACGCCGTTCGGAAGTTACCCCTCCTGTTGTCGCACGAGCTCCCCGTAGAGACCAGGCCGCCGGTCATCGCGCAGATCGTTATGGTCGTTCAGCTTCTTGTCGGCAGCGGAGGCTGGATCAATTTCCACGGATTCAGCCGCCACGCCCTCGGTCGGCGCTCTGTTCAGAATCTTTGAGTCCGGAGCGGTGATCTGGCTTGCGCCGGTGAACAGAAAGTCATCGTCTCCCCGGATTTCGCGCCCCACCCGGTTTGCAGTAACCGAGAACATCCGATTTTCGAGGCATCGGGTCTTCATCGCCTCCTGACAGAAGGGAAGCACAAGGTTGGCCGGATGGGCGACGACGTCCGCGCCGAGAAGCATAAGCGTGCGCATGGCTTCCGGAAAGATCCAGTCGAAGCAGATCATTACCCCGAACTTCACGCCCGCAGATTCGTACAGCGACGGTTTGAGATCGCCGGGATCGAACCAGAGTTTTTCGCGATTGAAGAGGTGAATCTTCCGGTAGGTCCCCAGAATCCGCTCGCTGTCCACAATCAGCGACGAGTTGTAGATCTTGCCGTCTTCGGATTCGGCGAAACCTGCGACCACGACTCCGCCGACAACTGCCGAAAGCTCGCGAAGAAACGCCGCGGTAGGACCGTCGGCAGGTTCCGCAAGCCGCGCGGCTTCGTTCCGGGACACGAACGCGTAGCCCGTTGCAAAAAGCTCGGGGAGCACCAGCAGATCGATCGCCCGGCCACGGAAGTGTTCGGCAACCAGAGCTCGAACCGCAGCGAAGTTATCCTCTTTGTGGCCGAACTGCGTAGCCGTCTGAACATACCCTAAGTTCATGGGCAAAGAGTACACCCGATGGTTCTGGACGAAAAGAGCGGGATTCGACTGACGGCAAGCCCTGGTGCCGCGTGGCGTGCTACCTTTTCAGCCTTCGATACTCCGACAGGGTGAGCCAGATGATAAGCAGGTCGAACGCCGTGAGAACGAGCAGCAACGTCGAGTGGGTCGATGACCAACGCAGGATCTGGTAGGCGATGAACAGCACGAGAACGATAACCGTCAATGGATAGGCCCAAAGCTTCTTGCGCCACAGGAGCAACACGAGCGCAACTTTCACGAGCCCGTGAGACAGCAGATAGTAGACGCCGAAATGCTGCTGGTTGATCGAATAGTGCTGTCCGAGCTGTACGAGCAAATTCGCCACGTAATCCTTGGGATCTTCGGCAAGCTCGTTTTGAGTGAGTATGCGAATCCAGGTCGCAAGAAGATGCGGGTTTACAAACCCGAGAAGCACGCCGCCCACGATTTCGAGCGTTGCATGTATTCCTTTGAGGAGTATGGCCATCTCGAATCCGGCATGAAGAACCGAATCGCGAGTCTTTTTTTTACCCGGTTCGGAACCGCCGCGCGCAACAGCTTCCCTTGGCATCGCCGGTAAGAGTATCGCGGCCCGCAGGTCGGGTCAACTGAGGGTTGATCACCGGCGCCGTGCCTCACGCATTTCTGAATCTTCCCGCGAGTGGGCCCGCGCTCCGGGATTGGGTATATTTCCCGGGCATGATGAAGCGTGGTGCAAGGAGGGGGCAACGTCATGACTGGCGAAAATCTGCGGGCCGTGCAGGCGCCGCTCAAGAATCGGTACAAGAGTGAACCGGGTGCAGCGATGATAACGCTGAAGTCCCACGGCAAACTCGGAGAAAACATCAGCTGCAAGGTCCAGACCGGCAGAGCTTTGGTCGAGGCCGGGCTGCATCCTGCGACCGGCGGCAACGGTCTTCAGGTGTGCTCCGGCGACATGCTCCTGGAGGCGCTTGTGGCCTGTTCGGGGGTCACGCTCAATGCGGTTGCCACGGCAATAGGAATCGAAATCCGGAATGGATCGGTAGCCGCGGAGGGAGATCTCGATTTTCGGGGAACCCTCGGTGTTGACAAAGAGGTTCCAGTCGGGTTCCAGGATATTCGCCTTACATTCGAACTCGACACGGATGCTTCAGAGGAACAAATGGCCACACTGCTCAAATTGACGGAAAGATACTGCGTGGTCTATCAAACGCTCAAGAAACCGCCGGTACTCCATCTCTCGGCAAAAGAAAGCTCGTAGTGCGCGCATCGCAATGATCTGCAGTCATGTTCCGAGCGGGTCCACCTTGTCCCGAGGCTGAACGCGGAGCTCTTGGGGCCACTCCCGCCGGGCAAATGGCAGGTGACTGACGTTGGCGAAACGGCCGTTGGGGCAATTTCGGAAATCCGTCGCCGACCGTTGACACCTTGGCCGGGAGAACGCACCATATGTGCATGTTTGTACAGTCAGGGACGCAGTGTGCATCAGAAGGGCGGCCGAAACGGCTTAAGGTGGCGCCTCTATTCGGCGGGCTGGTTACTATCTTCGTTGCGCTCGCCGCCGGAGACCTGGTGCATTCAGCGGGTGTTCCGGTTCCCGGCAGCGTTCTCGGCATGGTCCTCCTCGCGGTTGCGCTTGCGGTTCGGATCACCAGACCCGCGCAAGTGCGCCCGGCCGCAAACATCCTGACGCGCAATATGTCGATACTTTTCGTTCCTGCCGGCGTCGGTGTAATGACCTATGCGGATACGATTGCGAGGGCGTGGCTGCCGATTCTCCTTGCAATCGTTGCTTCTACTACACTTGTCCTTGTCATCACCGGTCCGCTCCAGCAACGCCTGCAGCGCAGACTTGGCACAGCCTCGGCGAAGGCGAGACGTGGTGATTCCGGAGACACGCAGTGAGCGGCGTCGCATCGGTCGTCCAGACTCCGGTATTCGGCCTTACGCTCACGCTCGTCGTGTACGCGCTCGCGCAGCTGTTATTCGCTCGGACTCGATTCCTCCTGCTTCACCCGGTCCTCGTAAGCATTGTCGTGATCATCGCCATTCTCAAGCTGACTGGAATATCCTACGACGATTACATGAAAGGGGGCGGCATCATCGCCTACTTCCTCGCGCCCGCTGTGGTCGCCCTCGGTTTGCCTCTATTCGAGGAACTGCGCGAGCTTCGGAAAAATGCACTTTCGATAACTATTTCGATCGTCTTTGCATCCCTTATCGGTATTCTGTCGGCCGTTGTACCGGCCCTCTTCCTGGGAAACGGCGCTCAGCTTGCCGAGTCGCTCGCGCCAAAGTCGGTCACGACACCTATCGCCATGGACGTCGCGCGGGCGATGGGCGGCATACCCCCGCTTACCGCGTCGGTCGTAGTGCTGACCGGAGTTTTCGGCGCGGTGCTTGGCCCGGTCATTCTACGCCTGGTAGGCGTAGCTGAGGGCGTCGCATTCGGCGTTGCGATGGGGGCCGCATCCCACGGTATCGGAACGGCCCGCGCCTTCGAAGAAGGGCCCCTCGAGGGTGCCGCCTCGAGCCTCGCGCTCTGCCTGAATGGAATCGTCACCGCTCTTATCGCTCCCCCACTTGTGCGATTGCTGCTCTCGCTCGTACCTCAGGGTTAACGAGGTGAGTCCGGCAGCCACTCATCCGGTGAGACGCACGTCTGAGCGCGCGCGAGGAGAAGCTCGCGCTCCCGTTCGTTTCTGGTCATCCGGGCGGCGCGCTCGAACTCCGCGCGCGCTGCCTCCAGACTGCCGAGCTTGAAAAGCAGATCGCCCCGGACACTCGGAAGATAATGATTCTTCCTGAGCACCGGGTCGTCTGCAACGAGGTCGAGGATGTCGAGTCCGGCCTGGGCTCCGAAGGCCATCGAGACCGCGACCGCTCGGTTCAACTCCACGACAGGCGATGGGGCGATTCGTCCGAGCTGGGCGTAGAGCGCGGAAATCTCCTCCCAGTCGGGTTCGTCGGCCGACGGTGCACGGTCGTGACAGGCCGCAATCGATGCCTGCAGCGTGTAGTTGCCCCGGTCCCCGCCCAAACCCGAAGCCCGATCTATCGCCGCAAGCCCGCGCCGTATGAGCAACGGATCCCACAGAGCACGGTTCTGTTCAAGGAGCAGCACCGGCTGCCCGTCCGCCCTCACTCTTGCCCTGAAGCGGGAAGACTGCAATTCCATGAGCGCTACAAGGCCGTGAACCTCCGGTTCGGCCGATGCGAGCTCAGCGAGCACGCGTCCGAGTCGCAGCGCCTCGTCACAGAGCTCGGACCTCATCCACGCGGACCCTGATGTAGCAGCGTAACCTTCGTTGAAGACGCCCATTTCGGCTATCGCCCTGGGGTCCGGGAGCGCAGGGGCCGGCCCCGGTTTCTGGTAGACGTCCGGAATCATCAGCATCATGAATCTCATTTTCGCTAACTCCAGTATGCCGGGGTATCGTACATCCGTCGGATCTCGGTCTCCCCGTCGCCGGCGATCCGCAAGAAATCCGGCGCGTGACTAATTGCCTCCGCTTCCGACTCAACATTCAGGATGGCAAACCCTGCGATAAGCTCCTTCGCTTCGGTGAACCGGCCATCGGTGATCGTCAGCTTTCCCGAGGAAAGTCGGACCTTCGCGCCCAGGGAGCTCGGAAGCAGACCGTCAGTTGCGGTCAACACTCCGCTCTTCGCCAGCTTCTGAATGTACGCTCCCATCTCGTCCATCTCTTTTTGTGTCGGTTTGCATCAGCCTCTACAACTACGACGAATCAGGAATCGGAGAATCGACAAAGAGCTGGTGTTTTTTGAGAAAACCCGAGTTTCCTCACGCGGAGATGGCGCCACCCACGATGTCAGGGAGATTGGCGCCCCAACCAGAACGAGGTAATGATATACTGGAGCAGGAATGACAATTTGAGTTCGGGATGAGACGCCGCCCTTCGGAGAGGAGCCTTTGTTCATGAGCCGAAGAAATCCAGGAATTGTCAAATACCTCCTCGCGATGGGTGTCGGGGTGGTGATTCTGCAGCCGGTTTCGGCGCAATACCGCGGTGAACTGTTTCAGCCTCGGTTCGGGTTGGCCGAATGGCGGACAATCCACGTCGGAATGACGATCCCGCAGATCGACGGGGAATCAGACACCTTCGGTCCCGACCGCTGGTCGAGCTCCTATCTTGTGCCCGATGACCCGGCACCCGAGTATCCCCGGACGGAAGCGACCACCTCCGGGGAGGACGATTCTGAGCTGGCCGCCATTGATGACCACTCGGAAGCGATCGCCCGGTGGGCGTTCAAATATTCGGCCAGAAGCCTCGCCGATCGAAACCCGGCAACAGGCTGGTCCGAAGGTGTCGAGGGTGACGGCGTCGGCGAGGTTGTACTGGCCAAAGTGGACACACGGCGGCCGGTCTTCGTTCGAAACGGCTTTCAAATGTCCAAAGAGCTTTTTCTCGCGAACAATCGGGTCAAACGCGTGCGGGTGTTCCTGCTGCAGGCCGGGAAAAGAATGCCGAATCAGTTCGATTCTCCCTACGCAGAGGTGAAGGTTCTTGCGGCGGTCGACGCAGAGCTATCTGACACCATGGGCTTTCAGCGGCTGCCGGTCCCACCGAACGCAATTGAACCGATGACCGAGTGGGACGGGAGCGTGACCGATCCGCCACAGTACGCAAGCTTCGTTGCACTGCAGATCCTCTCGGTCTACCCGGGAACCCGCTATCATGACACCTGTCTGTCGGATGTCTATAACCTCGAGTAGGCCTCCGCAGCTGATCAGTTGACAGCTTTCACCAGCGCCGTATGAAGCGAGAGATGAAACGCTTCGCTGGTGAATGTCGCGCCGCTGATGTGGCGCACGTGCGAACCCTGAGCTCGAATTGCCTCTTTCTTGAGTGCCGGCATCGCGACGCTGTTGATGTAGCGGGACGTACCGTTGTCGTTCGGATAGGAGAGAAACTTCACTTCGACAATATTGCCGCCGCGAATGACCGCCTCCACCTGAACAATGCCATAAAATGCGGACTCCCGTCGGCCGACGAATGTTCCGTTGGTATAGCCGGCGGACGACACCGGGATCTCGGGCACATCGGCCGGTTGACTGCTTCCGGTCCAGGTGTAGAAGGCCGACGAGGTGACCGTCCCGGGAAGGGCGTATGCACCCACCGAGACTGCCGCCGTGAGGGCGGCGGTGATAAGCAGAGATCTTGTGTTCTTCATCATTGCCTCCGCGGTGAACTCTACCGGCCGTTCATGAAGAGCAGATGAAGCCCGAAGAGCGAATTACCGGCGTGCGAAAGGATGCAAATTCCTATTGACTGAATGAATCATTCAGTCATATATTGTCCGCATGAAGTCAACCCAATCAGATGAACGGATCAAGCAGCTGCTCGCGGCGGCCACAAAGGTCTTCATTTCGCGCGGCTATCGCAGAGCCACAATGGCCGACATTGCCCGCGAGATGGGCGTGGCCCCGGGAACAATTTACCTGTACGTCGAAAGCAAAGAGGCACTATTCCACCTGCTGGCAATGCGAACTGCCGTCGACCCCGCATCGAAGACTCTGGAGCTACCCGTCAAAACACCGCCGCCATCGGCGACGCTCGACATGCTGCGCAATGCGATGTCTGTGGACGCATATGCGCCGCGGCTCGCCTCGATGACAAGGAAGCGGTTCACCGCCGATGCCGCCGCTGAGCTTCCCGATGTGCTCGGAGAATTGTATGACAGCGCTTTCGCGCGCCGCGACGGGATCAATCTGATCGAACGATCCGCGATGGACTGGCCCGAGATGGCGGAGGTCTTTTTCCGGGGGCTTCGCTCGGGATTGGTGGCGGCGCTCGCATCCTACCTCGAAAAAGGAATTGCTTCCGGGGCTTTCCGTCCCGTTCCGGACGTTCGAGTAGCCGCAAGATTTGTCGTGGAGTCGATTGCGTGGTTCGCAATCCATCGGCACGGAGATCCGGGCGGAAAGGACTTCGATGACGCTATTGCCCGTGAAGGATCGATCGACATGGTGGTTGCCGCAGTCGTGGCAACCGCGGAATCGTCGCCGACTGCCGCGCGCAGCGAGAACACTAAAAAGAGAGGAAAAGACAAATGAACAACGTTTCGGAAATCGGGAAGGCACCGATAGGTCGCCTGCTGCTCAAGTTCTCCCTCCCGACGATTGCGGTGATGCTCTTGAACGGTCTGTACAATGTGATAGATCGTATCTTCGTCGGGCAGGGTTTGGGGACCCAGGGGATCGCCGCGGTCACCGCGGCATTCCCATTGATGCTGGTATCGATCGCGGTGGGCGGACTTCTCGGGGTAGGCTCCTCGACTCTCATTTCAATCGCACTCGGGGAAAAAAAGAACGCGGAGGCGCGATCGATCCTCGGTCAGACTTTTTCCGTGACCATCGCGGCCGCCGTGGTAGTAGCGGCCGCCACGTTCCTCGTGATGACGCCGGCATTGCGCCTGCTTGGCGCATCCGGTCGGCTTCTGCCCATGGCGCGCGAGTATCTGTCAATAATACTCCTCGGGTTCCTGTTTCAGATTCCTTCGATGGGCATCGCGGGCGCGCTCCGCTGCCAGGGACGGCCGCGAGCCTCGATGGCGGCAACCGCAGCCGGCGTTGTCGTGAACGCTTTGCTGGCTCCGCTTTTCATATTCGGTTTCCATTGGGGACTTGCCGGCGCCGCCTGGGCGACAGTCGCGTCTCAGGCCGTTGCGTTCGTGATAACTGTGGCGCTGATTCAGGACCGAAAGAACCTGCTGAGAATCGAAGTGACTTCGCTCCAACCGGCACCGGCCACTATCGGGAGAATTGCCTTTATCGGCGCGCCGGTCGGGATCGTCAACCTCATTCAGACCGGAGTTTTTGCCGTGGCGAACGGAAGCGTTGCCGTCTACGGAGGCGGACTTGGCATCGCGATGGTCGGTATCGTGAACACCGTCTATCTGTTCGCGAGTTTCCCGGTGCAGGGGATCAGCCAGGGTGCCCAGGCGATCTGGGGCTTCAACTATGGCGCGGGAAATTACGCGCGCGTCCGGGCTCTTCTGTGGATGGTACTCGGCTACAGCACGGCTGTGAGCCTGTTGCTCACCGGGGTAATCGAGTTTTTCCCGAGAACGCTGGTATCGGTTTTCATCTCCCGGGACGCGAAGCTTCTGAGCCTTGGCGCACACGGCCTGTCGATCTTCTTTCTCGGATTCGTGCTGTTTGGCTTGAATGCGGCCACAGCCCAATTCTTTCTGGCGATCGGAAAGCCGGCACACGCGACTCTTCTCCTGGTCACACGCAACGGATTGCTGATCGCAGGGATGGTAATTCTTCCGCGCTGGCTGGGACTCGATGGTGTCCTTTTCGCCGGGCCCGCAAGCGACATTTTGACGGCAGCCTTGAGCGGAGTGCTTCTCAAACGGGGACTCAGGCAACTGGGAAGCAGCAGGATATTATCCGACGGCGTGGCCGGCGTCCCGCCACTTCCCCATCGCCTCGTCGAAATTGGGGGTGTATCCGTGATGCATAGTACACAGGAGTGAGACACCCTGGAGACGCGACAGCCGGAGAATCGATTCGCGCCTCCTGGCATTGTCGACGGCGAGCATGCGCCTGTCGAGAACCGCTCGGCCGCCTTTGAGCCCCAATTCATCGCCGACAATAAGGATGGAACCGTCGATGAGAAAGGACATCGAGCCGGAAGTGTGCCCGGGAGTCGAGATAGCGCGTATGACATGATTGCCGACAGTAATTTCGTCGCCGTCGGAGAGTTCCCGATAATCCCGATCAATCCGCTTGTTGAAAATAAAGGTGAAGAACCGGGGAATTCTCCGGGTAATCATGGGCACCTCGTCGCGAGAGAGATAGAGGCTCGCCGCGGGAAACGCCGGAAGTCCGCCGAGGTGGTCGTGATCGCTGTGAGTGAGAAAGACGTGTCTCACCGCCGCCGGATCTATCGAGAGTCTCTTCAGCTCTCGCTCGACTGCGGCGGATCGAAGTCCGGTGTCAAACGCAACGAAACCCTCTGTGGTCTCGAGCAGGTACATGCACACAAAGCCGAATCCTGCAATGTAAAAACCCGGCCCGATGGTCCTGGTCGCCGATATTTTGTCCGCCATGGTACGCCTCGCCGAGAGTATACGCGAGATGCCGCAATCGTGGGAGAAGGTGCCGGACCTTGTGAGTCGCGATAGAATCACGCTATGATTTTGCATGATTGAATCCCTTGATCTGAACCGATCCCTGAAAAAGTCCGACTACAACAAGCTTGCCGAAACCATGGCGATTCGGCTGGGCGAATTACAACGCGACGCCCGTGAGCACAAGCGGCCGGTGATCATCGTCTTCGACGGATGGGAGGCTTCCGGGAAGGGAACGGTGATAAACAACCTCATCGGCTGCTTCGATTCCCGGGGGTACCGCGTCCACGCGCTGAGCATGCCCACTCCCGATGAACAGCTGCGACCCTACTTCTGGCGTTTCTGGCAGAAGCTTCCACCCGCGGGAAGAATCGCGGTTTTCGAGCGCGGCTGGTATGAACAGGTTTCGGCCGGCGGAACGAAGAAAGCAAGCCGGGAAGAGCTGTACAGCGATGCGCTCGCATTCGAGCGGGAGCTCGCGGACGAAGGGTACATCATCATCAAGTTCTTTCTGCACATCACACCTAAGGAGCAGGCCGCGCGCTTCCGCAAGCTCACATCGGTGAAGGCCACCGCGTGGCGCGTGACCAAACACGACCTTCGGCAAAACAGGCACTACAACCGCTTCCTGCGTCGCTATGACCAGATGATCGTCCGCACCGATAGCGGGTTCGCGCCGTGGACGCTCGTCGAAGCGATGGACGAGCGGTTTGCGACCATTCGTGTGTTCGAGACGGTCATCTCGCGCCTCGAGCAGGTGTGGGAGCCGGAGAAGGTTGTCGCAACCGAGGTTCCTTCGAGCTCGGTCGACGCAAGCTCCGTTCTCGAAGGTGTGGATCTATCCAGGAACCTGGATCGGGAAGAGTACGAAAAACGGCTCGCGCGGGCGCAAAAACGGCTGCGGTTACTCGAGCATGAAATCTACGAACGACGGATACCGGTGATTATCGGTTACGAAGGCTGGGATGCCGCGGGAAAGGGCGGGAACATCAGGCGGCTCACCCAGGCGATGGACCCGCGAGGTTACGAGGTGATCCCCGTCGCCGCGCCTACAGCCGAGGAGAGCGCACATCACTACCTCTGGCGGTTCTGGACCAGCTTTCCGAAGGCGGGCCACATTGCCATCTTCGATCGGACCTGGTACGGCCGAGTGCTCGTCGAGCGCGTGGAAGACTTCTGCACCGAGGCCGAGTGGCGGAGGGCCTACCACGAGATAAATCAAATGGAAGACGAGTTTGTCCGTTTCGGCACCGTTGTGGTGAAGTTCTGGCTGGAAATTGACTCCGAAGAGCAACTTCGCCGTTTCAAGGAACGGCAGGGAACTCCGTCGAAACAATGGAAAATCACCGACGAAGACTGGCGAAATCGGGAAAAGCGCGACCTCTATCGAAGCGCTGTTGATGAGATGCTTCTCCGGACTAGCACGCCGGCCGCCCCGTGGACTATAGTGGAATCGAACTCCAAGTGGTACGCGCGCGTAAAGGCTCTTGAGACGGTCGTCTCCGCCATTGAGCACCGCCTGAAACGTGATTGAGCGCGCTGATGGATTTGCGCCTCACGGGCCTACGCTTTGCCTTCGTACGCCCGCTTCAGATCGGCGATATCGATCTTCTTCATTTGAAGCATGGCCGACATTACTCGTCCCGCTTTTGCCGGATCCTTGTCCTGCAGGAGCTCGCCCAGGATGGTTGGCACAATTTGCCATGAGACGCCGAACCTGTCTTTGAGCCACCCGCATTGGCCGGGCTCGCCGCCCGCCGACAACTTTGCCCACAGACCGTCAACCTCGTCCTGGCCGGTGCAGTTCACGAAGAACGAAATCGCCTCGTTGAATCCAAATGCGTGTTCCCGCCCGCTTTCCATTGCCATGAACTGAACGCCATCCAGTTCGAAGAGAGCGTGCTTCACCGCTCCCTCTCGCTCCCCTTCACCGGCTCCGTAGCGTTCCACGCGGAGCGATTTCGAGTTCTCGAAGACCGAAACGTACTCAGCGATGGCTTCCTCCACTCTGCCGTGCTGATCGCCGACAAAAAGGAGAAAAGGCGATATCTTTCGTTTCCCTGCTGAAAGGTTCAGCTGCCAGTTAACGCCGAATCTGTCCGCAGTCCATCCAAAACAGTCGCTGAACGGGTATTTCTGCAGCTCCATGCGAACCGTTCCGCCCTCGGAGAGCCTGTTCCAGATCCGGTCAATCTCGGGGCGGGACTCGCACGTGACGAAAAACGAGACAGCCGGAGTAAAACTGAATAATGGGCCGCCGTTCAGCGCCATGAACTCCATTCCGTCGAGCTCGAAAGCAAGGGTGATCACCTTGCCGGGTTGTCCACCACCATCTTCGCCGTAACGTGATATGTTGCCGATTTTCGAGTTGGGAAAGAGAGCCATGTAGAGTTCCGCGGCCTCCTCAGCCTGGGAATCGAACCAGAGAAACGGCGCGATTTTCTGCATTTGGTCACCTCCATTGCCGCCGAAGCTGTGTCGTACAGCTCACGCTCACCCCTCTTCCAGCACGGACAGAATATTTCCCGCAGGATCTCTGAACCACGCGATCACGGGCCCACCGCCGCGAAAGATGCCCTTCGCGTCGGTCTTCATCGCCCCGTCATAGTGCTCGAAACGGACGCCCCGGGCGCTGAGAGCGTCCACCGCCTTTTCGACGTTCGCAACCGGAAAGTTCAGCACGGTGTAGGTCGAGGGCGCATGGGCCGGCCCTTTGGGATAGACCAGCACTTGCGCGCCGGTTCCAAGGTGAAGCATGAGCAGATTCATCTCTTTGCGCTCGGAAACCTCCAGCCCAAGGGTTTCCGCGTAGAACGTCTTCGCCTTTGAAATATCGTCCACCGAGAACCCGCTGAACGCACGCGTGTCCCTGAACATCATCTACCTCCCCAATCCTTTCCAATCTTGTCAAGTTTATACCAACATGCGAAAAATCAGAAGGTGTAGAAAACAACGATCCACGGGCGCAGATACGCTTAACACGCGCCGGCCGGATAGGCGATACTCTAGCCGGAGGAGCTGCAATTCGATGTCGAGCCCGCTTCGCACATTTGACTTCAAGTCCGGCATCCGGGCAGGATCGGTGGCACTCTGCACGGCAATACTCATATCTTGCGCAATGAACGCGGGCACCGACGGACGCGCCCTTCAATCAGGCGCGGAACTCGCCGCTTACGGCGCGACCGGCTCTTCGTCACTTTCGGAGAGGCAAAAACGGATTCTGGGTGCCGCACAATGGATACTCGGACGAACCGACCTGGTAGTTGACGGTCAACGCTTCCCCTATGATTGCGCCGGGACTGTGCTCGCCATCTATTACAAAGCCGGGATCGATCTGTTGCCCTATTTCAACCATGTCACCGGAAACGGTGTCGTGCGCCTTTATCGGATTGCCCAATCGCGAAACCTTGTCTACACAACCCAGTATCCGCGGGTCGGAGACGTCATCTTCTGGGATAATACATACGACAGCAACGGTGACGGGAAATGGGATGATCCGCTCACTCATGCCGGTGTAGTGGTGAACGTACGGTCCGACGGAACTATTGCGTACATCCACCAGAACTATGCGCGGGGCATCGTCATTGAGCAGATGAACCTGATCTACCCTGCCGAATCTGCGCGGATTGAGGGGGGCAAAACGGTAGTCCTCAACTCGCCGATGCGAATGAGGTCGCAGGTGTACATGAATCCCAATATGGTCCTCGCCGGACAGCTCTACCGGGATTTCGGAGCGTTGTACCGAATTCCGTGAGTCGACGGAAGAACCTCTGCGCGAATAGTGCCTGGCTCTATCCGCCGCGGCTTGCAGCAATCAAAAGAGGACGACCCCGAGGTTGCGAATGTGCGCCGTGTGATAGACGTCGTGGCTGGCGGCCCCGAGTACCAGACCCGCATAGGTGAAGGAGCGCTTCGGCGGAACTTCGTCGAGAAGCTCGGTCGGAAATGATTCGACGACATTGCGAAGCGCTATGTGCTGTTCCTCGAGAAACTCCTTGTCAGCCCTCCAGGCTTGCTCATCGGGCACGTCCGGGAGCCGGGGAAAGTCACGCGGCTTTCGGGGAAACGTCGGTTGTTCCGCGCTTTGCGAGAGCGCCCGTCGGACGTCGAATTTCCAGTAGGCACAGTGCAGCAGAATCTTCCAGGGTGAGAAACCTTCCCTGTTTTCCAGGATCGCCTGCTTGCTGTCTAACCTTCGGATAGTGCCAAGCAGTGATGCCCCGTGCCATGCCTTCCCGTAGAAGACGGAGTCGAGGTGTGCGGTCAGCATCTTTTGGTATGCGTTCTCTGAGTCCATGCGGTATTCTAAACTACGACAAAATTGGATGTACAGTCAGTTCCCGCGGCAGCGGCCGGGAATACTGGTCCCGGCCGTTCGTCTTCCCCGGGGGCGTCTATGCCGGGATGGTGCGCGTTGCGCCTGTCACCTCGGGCACCGTCGTGCGGAACCTTCGACCCTCTTTCGCGCAAATCGTCCTGACGGCGTTCCGGCCGCTCTGCGCGCTCGGTGGAAGCCCACCGCCGGGAGAGGTCCACTGACCGGCGAGAATAAAATTCGACAATCCGGGAACAATGACTGGAAGGTTCTTACCCTTGAGCAAGGCTGCGAAGGTTTCCGCTGTCATGCGCCAACCCTCCATGCATCCATCCCAGTTTCCGGTGTAACGTTCGGCGGTCCACGGCGTGGATACATCGGTCACCTCGATCTGATCACGGATCCCCGGAAACCGCTCTTCGAGGCGTGAGACCACATCGGCGAGAATTCGTCCCTTCTCACGCTCATATCGTGCGCGGTCCCCCTGCGCCAGGTCCCGCCAGTACTCGGGAGTTCCATCAAGCCGGACGACCGCAGCGGTCCTGCCTTCCGGCGCGAGCGTCGGGTCGAATCCGTAATGATGAATACTCATCCTGTCGACAATGTTCGGCGCGCCGTCGGGCTTCGAATCGACCTTCAGGGGTTCGGCGAGCGACCAGGTCACGCTCTGCGGAATGTCCAGCGTTCGATTGATTCCCAGGGAAACCTGAAGAAGCGATGGAAAGATCTGTTTTTCGGCGAAGTATCGCTCGTAGGTCGGTTCCGGAAATCGGTCTTCCAGCATCTGCTTGAATGTGGCGTGTGCGTCCGCGGCCGAGATTATCCATCGGGCTGTGTGTTCGGTCCCATCGGTCAAACGAACACCGCAGGCCCGGTCGCCGTCAGTCAGAATTTTTTCCACCCGGCATCCGTAAGATACTGCGCCGCCCAGAGAGCGGTATCGTTCGGCCACCGCCTGCGCCATCGGCAGCGATCCTCCGATAGGATACCCGGCGTTGCCCGAACGCATCCATCCGAGGGTCATCAGAAACGCGCTGATCGGCATATCCTCCATTCCGAAGAACGAAGCGATGACCTCGCGAAGCGCGGGATCGGAGAATCGACCCGCGTACTCTTTCATCGAGACGACCCCGAGACGGCGCATCAGCGCGAGCGCCGGGAGAGACTGCAACAGTTTCGTCCAGTATTTCGGGTGGAGGGAAAATTCCGTCATCTGGAACTTCGAGAAGGTTCTGATTGCCCGACACATTTCGGCTATGGGCACCGAATCCGCCGGAAACAGCTCAGTCAGATGCGACTGAAGTCGTGCAGGGTCGACGTAGAGCGTGACCGTTCGGCCGTCAGAATGCTCAACCTGACTGAAGATTTCGTGATCGATGAATTTGCGCCCTTGAATCAGGCCAATCTCTTTCCAGATATCGTAGAGACCTGTTCCCGGTTTGGATCCGACGAGCCAGTGAATGCAGTAGTCGAAGGTGTAACCTTTGCGTTTCCAACTCGTGCATAATCCCCCGGGCAGGGTGTGAAGCTCAAAGATCCTTGTTGACAACCCGTTCATCTGCGCGTAGCAACCCGTGGTGAGACCGGCGATGCCTGCGCCAACTATGATTACATCGAGCGATTGTGGTTTCTGTTCCATTTTTTTCTCCTTGATATTCTACACCTGCATCATGTGCAGGATAGTTTCGGGATCCGGCATCTGCATTCCCGGGTCTGCGGCGCTCATGACCGCGAGGCCCTGAATGACTGCATTAATGCCGTTTGCGAAGGCAGAGGGAGGCCCCGGCCGCACGCTGCCATCCTCCTGCGCCTGCGTGATGAGATCAACGAGGATTTCGTGGTACCTGGGATATTTTTCGGCGACAAGTCGACGGGTGTTCTCCGGAATGTCCTTGAACGTGAAACTCTGGATCACTACGAGAAAATAGAGACTCCCGATTCCGGAAAACGCTGAAGGAACAACCCAACGCACGAGCCTGGACAGACGTTCCCATGCACTGCCTTCGGATATTGCGGCGTTCTCGTAGACTTCGAGAGATGCATGGAGTGCCATGGTCACCAGTTCATGAAACATCTCTTCCTTCGATGAGAAGTAGTGGTAGGCCAGTCCGGCGCTGACCGCGGCCTCGCGGGCGATATCTGCCATGCGTGCTGCGCTCAGACCGCACCGGGCGAATACCTGCAGTGCTGCCTGGAGTATCTGCTGCCGGCGTCCATCGCGAATGCGATCATTATCCTGCTGTCTTCGAGGTGACATCCGAGCTCCGTATGTTGAATGAATATTCAATCAATAGACTAATTCAACGTACACCGCCGGGACCCACGCGTCAAGACCCTTCTTTCGCGAAATCGAAGGATTTCGTTCCGTCGCTTTCCGGTTGACCCGGTGGTCATCGCGCATTATCTTGACTTTTATTGTCATAAATATGCAGCGAAGTCTGGTCTCGCAATGAGGGATGGTTGTGGCAGTTGAAACCGAATCCGTTGAACAGAAAGTGGAAAGCCAACCGGCGCCGCCGGTGGTACAAAACTCGAAATCGCATCAGTCGCTTGTACTGACGACGATCATGATCTCCACGTTCATGGCTGTGCTCGATGCGACAATCGTGAATGTGGCGCTTGCGAAATTGACTGTCGCTTTCGGCACCTCTACAGATCTTGTTGCATGGGTACTGACCGGCTACATGCTCGCCTTCGCAGTCATGCTGCCGACGTCCGCCTGGATCGCCGACCGATTCGGTTACAAAGCGACCTACATCGCCGGAGTAGTGATTTTCACCTTTGGCTCGTTTCTCTGCTCGATTTCCTGGAATATTGTCTCGCTCATCATCTTTCGCGTCGTCCAGGGCGTTGGCGGCGGGCTCGTGCAGCCGGTCGGCATGGCGATAGTCACGCGCGAGTTTCCCCCGGAACGACGCGGCATGGCGCTCGGGTTCTACGGCATCGCCGCATCCGCTTCGATCGCCCTCGGACCGACGCTCGGCGGCTACCTCATCGACAACTTCTCGTGGCAGATGATATTCGACGTGAATGTGCCGGTCGGTGTGGCCGGAGTAATCATGGCGTACATCGTCCTTCACGAGCACAGGAACGAACACCGGCCGCCGCTGGATGCAGTCGGATTCCTCGGGATGTCGATATTCCTCACCGGAGTGCTCCTGGGACTCGCGGAAGGCAACGCGTCGTGGAACACCGACGGATGGGGTTCAACGTTCGAAGTTGTCTGTTTTTCGCTCGGGGCGGCGGGCCTGGTCGCCTATGTGTTGTCCGCGTTCTTTGGGAAACATCCGTTGATCGATCTTCGCCTGTTCAAGGACTGGGATTTCGCCCTCAGCAACGTGGTACTTTTTGTTTTCGGCCTCGGGATGTTCGGCAGTGTGTTCCTGCTGCCGCTCTATCTTCAAAATTCTCTCGGATACACCCCGCTGCAGACCGGGCTGTTGTTCCTGCCGATGGGTCTGATGACCGCAGTCTTCGCCCCGATTTCCGGAATCCTGACCGACAAGGTGGGTGCCCGCGTCCCCCTTGCAATCGGCATGACATTGCTCGCGTTGAGTATGTTTCAATACCGGACCCTTTCGCTCCTCTCAGAGGGGCTCGATATTCTGGTACCGCTCTACATCCGCGGAATAGGCATGGGGCTGGTGTTCACGCCTATTTCCGCTGTCGCGCTGTCACAGATTCCCCGCGCCAAGATGGGACAGGCCTCCGGCATAATCAACGTCGTCCGGCAGATCGGCGGAAGCTTCGGCGTCGCGCTGTTTGGAACAATGCTGCTGCGGGAGCAGGCGCTCTACAGCAACACTTTCGGCGAGGCGATGAGCCGGTTTTCTCCGGCGTTCAGGAATGCGGTAGCAGGGTTGGCTCACTTCGCCCAGCGGGCCACCGGCGGAACCTACACTTCAGCGGTGAACAAGGCTCAGGCCGTTCTGATCGGGAATATGGAAACCCAGGCTTTCATTGCCTCAATTGACAAAATCTTCCTCGTGGCCTCGATGATCATCGTCGCAACGGTTATTCCGGTGCTGCTGCTCAAGGAGACGCATCGCAGCACGCCGAAGACCGGTGCGCCCCCGGTCATGGATTGACGCGTGTGCAGCCGGTACCCGGCATAGGAAATTACGCATGGCAGATGCAGCAGAAAAGGACACAACCGCCGAGGTTGTCCTCGATACGAAAAAGACGATACCCTGGATAATCTTCATCATATTTTTCGCGGTGTTGAACGAAACCGTGTTCAACGTGTCGACGCCGGTGATCGCGAAGCAATTCAATCTGAGCGCCTCGGGGGTGAGCTGGGTTATGACGACGTTCGTCATATTCTTCGGCGTCGGCTCGGTAATCTACGGGAAGCTTTCAGATATTTTCAGCCCGAAATCGCTCATCCTGTTCGGCATCAGCCTGTACAGCGCCGGGTCACTGCTCGGGTTCGTCTTTCAGTCTTCCTACGCCGTGGTGATAGCGGCCCGAGCGATCCAGGGAGCGGGGGCATCTGCGATTCCCGCCCTCGTTATGGTCGTGGTTGCACGCTATATACCGTCGCAGGAGCGTGGCCGCGTATTCGGAGTGATCACCTCGACTGTCGCCTTCGGAATCGGAGTGGGCCCGATCATCGGGGGTTTCGTTTCCGGTGCGCTTCACTGGTCGTTTCTCTTTGCGGTACCGTTATTCACGTTGATTTCCATCCCGGCCTTCCGTCGCGTTCTGCCTGGAGAGGAGCGCCGCCCCGGCAAAGTCGATGTTCCCGGCGCACTGCTCGTCGCCGGCGGGGTGGGCTCACTCATGCTCTTTCTGACATTCGACAAGTGGTACTATCTGGTCGCGAGCATCACGCTGCTCACCGGGTTCATCGTCGATGTCCTTGTTTCTCCCAACCCCTTCATAGATGTCGCCCTCCTCCGCAACTCGGTTTTTCGCAAGCGGGTCTACGTCGGGTTCATAATTTTCTCGGTGGTGACCGGCGTTCTGTTTGTTGTTCCACTGATGCTTACGTCGGTGCGCGGCATGTCGACTTCGAGCATCGGATTGATACTTTTCCCCGGCGCGATTATTTCCGCACTTCTCGGTACGTACGGAGGAAACCTCGCAGACAAAAGGGGCAATGCTTTCGTCATAACCATCGGCTTGTCGCTGCTTGTTGCGAGCTTCCTGCTTCTCTCATTCGCTATAGGAGGGGCTGCGATTCTGATCGCCGGGACGCTTGTCCTGATGTACGTCGGCTTCAATTTCACACAAACAGCGTTGATCAACAGTGTCTCCCAGACTCTCGACGAAAGCGATACCGGGATTGGGATGGGCCTGTTTAACCTGGTAAGTTTCATATCAGCGGCGGTCGGTACGTCACTGGTAGGTCGTTATCTGGAGGGCGGGTGGCTTGATTTCTGGCATAGTCCGCTGATTGCCGACAGCCGCGCGTTTCCTTACAGCAATCTTCTGATCGTCTTCGCACTTCTCGTACTCGCCGGCGCCGGGGTATACTACCGGAGCAACCGAAATGCTTCGCAGACGTAGCGAGTATCCGGCGTTCGAGGGGCGAAAGGAGATGCACAGGTGGGAGAAGAAGGCAAGGCTCGCGACCTGGAGCTCGTCAATATAGATCGGTTCAGCGGCTTTGCCGGGGAGTACAATACTTACCGTCCGAGTCCGCCGACGGCGCTCCGCGCGATCCTTCTTTCCATACTCGCGGTCGATCGGCCGACCTTCGTGGTCGACATCGGCAGTGGGACCGGACTTTCCACCCGTTACTGGGCTGATCACGCGGATCGCGTAGTTGGGATCGAACCCAACCGGGACATGCGCTCCCAGGCCGTCTCGCACACTTCAGCGGTCAACGTCGAGTACAGAGACGGCCGTTCCCACCAGACCGGACTCCCCAACGCTTGCGCAGATATGGTCACCTGTTCGCAGGCGCTACACTGGCTGGAGCCTGTGGGAACCTTCAGGGAAGCCGCACGGATCCTGCGGCCGGGCGGTGTGTTTGCCGCTTACGACTACGACTGGCCCCCGACCACCGGATCCTGGATCGCCGACGCGGCATTCGAGGAATGCCTGACAAGAACCGGCGAGCTGGAAGAGAAGGCGTCGCTTCCATCAAAACCGCAAAAATGGGCAAAGCAGGGGCATCTGGCCCGCATGGCGGAGAGCGGCGTCTTCCGGTACACCAGAGAAATTGTCCTGCATCATCTGGAAGAAGGAAACGATGAGCGCTACATCGGCCTGTTCATGAGCCAGGGACAGGTGATGGCGATGCTCAAGGGCGGATTCAGTGAAGCCCAGCTCGGCCTCGACAAATTTCGGCTGATCTGCCGCGAACAGCTCGGTTCTCGTCAGTTGCCCTGGTTTTGGAGTTCACGAGTCAGAATCGGAATACTCTGACGATTCCGGCAATATTCGGCATGCTTGTTGCACTCATCCCCGATGCATGGTATTAATTGATTACCGAAACAGAAATTCGATCCCTGCCGGTCTGGTAACTACGTACCGCGACATTTCGGGGGCGATTCCGCATGAACGTGGACTACATCAACCCGTTCCTTTCCTCCACAATACACCTCTTTTCGACGATGTTCGGTCTCGAAGCCCAAAAAACCGGCGATCCCTACGTCGAGGAGTCGCTCCACAAGCATCGCTGGGATATTTCGGGAGTCATGATTCTTACCGGCAACGCGCTCGGCGTTGTCGCGCTGCGCTTGTCGAAAGTGCTGGCGAACAAGCTGCTGGAAAAATCGGGCATCCGTTACGAGACCGAGAAAGATCGCCGGATCCTCGTGGATGACATGGTTGGTGAGCTGGTAAACATTATCGCGGGCAACGCGGCCCAACAGCTCAAGGACTTCGATATCAAGGTCTCGGTTCCAATAGTCGTCCAGGGACAGAACCATACCATATCGTGGCCCGCAAAAGGACACGTCCTCGGCGTTCCGTTCTGGACGCCGCTCGGCCCGTTTCTCGTCAATGTCAGCTTCTCCCCGTCCGTCACCTGCGGGTAGGTTATTCCCATGCGTTCACCGGTCGCTGTGTGTTTTCCAGAGCAGCAGCCTTTGAGTACTTTAGTGGAATGAGCAGTAATCAAAAGACCGCCCTGGTGACCGGCGCGAACCGCGGTATAGGTTTCGAGACGGCCACGCAGCTCGCGCGGCGGGGCCTTCGGGTAGTGCTTACGGCACGCGACGAAAAGAAGGGGCTCGCGGCAGCGCGGGAAGTCACGGAAAAAACCGGCGCGGAGGTGGAGTTCCGGCAATTGGACATTTCGAACCAATCGAACATTGCCGATTTCGCGCGGAAAATCATTGGATCCGGCCTGCAGATCGATCTACTCGTAAACAACGCCGCGATAACGATCGACGGTTTCAACGAAAACGTCGCCCGGCGTACAATCGACACCAATTTCTACGGCCCGATGCGGCTCACCGATGCACTGCTTGCCGCGATTCCGAATGGCGGCACAGTAGTGATGGTATCCAGCAGCGCCGGAGAGCTTTCGATCCTGTCACGAGAGCTCCAGAAGCGTTTCGCCGACCCAAATCTGACCCGCGAAGGTCTTCTCGCGCTGGTGGAGAACTTCGTCGATTCGGTGCGCCGCGGTCACCATTCAGAAGAGGGATGGCCGACATCAGCGTACGGCGTCTCCAAGACGGCCCTCAACGCACTGGTCCGGGTCACCGCGCCGAATCTCGCGGCCCGGTCGATCCGGATAAATGCGGTCTGCCCCGGATGGGTACGCAGCGATATGGGCGGCTCCGGCGCGCCGCGATCGCTGCAGCAGGGCGCCGCATCGGTTCTATGGGCCGCCATGCTGGATACCGACCAGTCAGGCGGTTTCTTTCGGGACGGCAAGCCCATTCGCTGGTGACGATCGCCGCGACCCCTCACACGGGTTTGTGCGAAGCTTGCACCAAAAGAGCGCGCGATTCAGTCGAGACCCAGAATGCGTAAGGTTGCCGGATCCGGTTCGCCTTGGAAGTACTTCTGAAGCGCCCGAGCGAAGACCGACGGATTTTCCGTTTTCGAAACATTACGTTCAGCGGCGTCGAAAAGCGTCATCGATGAGCGAAACTTCAGATAGTCCGGATATCCGAAGATCGCCTCTGCGGTGCGCTCCTCCACCTCGAGGACGATCTGAGTCCAGTTTCGCAGCCGCCGGCCGAGGAGAGGATGCAGCAGATAAGCTTTCGCCTCATCGATCGAACCAAGCGCGTAGTGGTGCGCAGTAGTACTGTAGCCGAGGCCCTTGATCTGCGGAAACACGAACCACATCCAGTGACTCCGTTTGGCCCCCGCCTGCAGCTCGCGCGTTACCGCTTCGAGGACTGTTTCCTGCGCGTCGACAAACCTCTGGAGGTTGAACGAATCGTTCATCGGAACTGCCACCTCCTCTGATATAACTCAAATGAACCAACGGTTCGTTGTCAAGAACCTCGTGGTCGTCCTGCCCGGGAAGTCGTCTGCTTGCCGCATTCCCCGACCGCGCAATATCTTCACATCAACGAATGCAAAGGAGCAACCCATGATCTATCGAAAACTCGGCAACAGCGGGCTCATCGTAAGCGCGCTTTCACTTGGAACGATGCAGTTCGGTGGAAAGGGGTTGGGCAACCTCGGCCAGAAGGAGACCGACTCAATGGTGAGGTTTGCTGTCGATCGTGGCATCAACTTCATCGACACCGCTGACATCTATGCGCGCGGAGAAAGCGAAACGCTTGTCGGCAACGCCTTGAAGGGTATCCGCGAGGATATTGTCCTTGCGACAAAGGTGCGATTGCCGATGAGCGACAAAAACTTCAACAATGCAGGAACCACACGAGTCAACATCATGCGTGAGATCGATGCGAGTCTGCGACGGCTCAAAACCGACTACGTCGATCTTTATCAGGTCCATAGCTGGGACAGCGACACACCGCTCGAAGAGACCTTGCGGGCCCTCGATGACGTTGTTCGTCAGGGAAAAGTACGCTACATCGGGCTTTCCAACTATCTTGCATGGCAGGCCGCGACGGCGCTGGGATTGCAGGAACGGGAACATCTTATGAAGTACATTACGGCGCAGTTGTACTACAGCCTCGTCGGTCGCGGAGTCGAGCACGAGTGGCTTTCCCTTGCCGACTATCACAACATCGGAATTCTCGTGTGGAGCCCGCTTGCCGGCGGATTTCTGTCTGGGAAATATGACAGGGAAAAACCCGCACCGGCAGGGTCCCGCTTTGCGGAGGCCGGCCGTTTCATTCCGTTTGATACGGAACTGGGGTATCGGGTCCTGGACGCAGTCAGGCAGGTCGCGCAACGGCATAGCGCGAGCCCTGCGCAGGTTTCGATCGCATGGCTGCTTTCGCGCCCCATGATTTCGAGCGTCATCATCGCGGCGCGGTCTAACGATCGGCTCGAGGAGAACATTCGATCGGCGGAACTCAGGCTGACGCCGGACGATATCGAGCTCCTCGACACGGCTTCGGCTGAACGGACGCCATATCCCAAATGGATGGTGTTTCAGCACGATCAGGTAGAGGACTTCCGGGCAAAGGTACTGCATCCCGAGCGCTTCGAAGACGGCCCCCCGGGACCGGTGCTCGGCGGGGAAAAATGGTAATACATGTGTTGAAACGCGTGGATCGCCGAAGGTAGGCGGAGTCGGGCTTTCGCCGGGATGGACTGGACGGCGTACGGGTTCGTATCATTGGTGAATGGAAAAAAACCGCCTCGAAGCGTTCAGCGACGGCGTTCTCGCAATTATCATCACGATCATGGTCCTGGAACTGAAAGTGCCGGGCGACGCAAGCCTTTCGGCACTCTGGCCGCTCGTTCCAACCTTCCTCAGCTACGTCCTGAGCTTCCTCTACATCGGCATCTACTGGAACAACCATCATCATCTGATCAAGGCATGCCGCAGAGTCAACGGAGGGATACTGTGGGCGAACCTGCACCTGCTCTTCTGGTTGTCACTCTTTCCTTTCGTCACCGGCTGGGTGGGGGAAAACCAATTCGCGGCCGCCCCCTCGGCGCTCTACGGTGGCGTCCTCCTTCTGGCAGCGGTTGCCTACTACATTCTCCAGAGTCTGATCATCGCCGAACAGGGAAAAACCTCAAGTCTGGCCGCAGCGATCGGACAGGATATCAAGGGGAAAATATCTCCACTGATCTATGCCTCAGGAATTGCGGTTTCATTCTTTCGTCCCTGGATGGCAGGCGCGCTCTACGTCTTCGTGGCACTTCTGTGGCTTATTCCGGACCGTCGCATCGAGCGGCTTGTGCGCGATGCCGCAGATGAACGGCGAAACACCCACTAACCCGGGCCCGGAGCTTTACCAGCGGCTACCCGTGCTTCATCGGGAAACTCCGGCGGAATGGGAACAATGGCTGCTCGAAAAATCTGTAACAAGCAGCGGCGTATGGTTGTGCAGAAGCTCTTGATGGAGCGCTCTGCCGCGGATGGATCGACGGCCAGAGGGCGCGAACCGGCATGCAGTGTTCCACCGCATCCAGACCGCGAAAAAGCAGGAGACAAGGCAAAAGCGGAATCGGCAATTCGTCGATATGCCCGGGCGGCATGAAACGATATATCCGTAGGCCGCCGATTATCCGAACATGATTCTCGCGGCGTAGAGCAGCACGGGAAGACCGCAGAGCAGCAGGTGCACGACGGCGGCCGGCCTGTAGACCGAGAGTCGATCCCGAACTGTCTGCGGTGCGCGGACTATCCTGCCGACTGCCTGTTCGGTTCGAAAAAGAAAAGAGAAGAACCAGAGAAGACGGACTGCCAGCATGACCAGTACGAAGCTTCTCACGGTGGTCGCAACCGCTGGATTTGTGAGAATGACAGGGATTTCCACCGCATATGTTGCAAGAAGCAACCCGACCGAAAGACTGTTTCCGTATAGAACGAGTCCGGCTCTGCGGCTGGCGCGTTGTGATCGCGCTTTCCTGGTTGTGACTGCCGCGGAGACAAATACGGCAGCTATCACGGCGCCCGCTCCGATCAATGGCAAGAGATAGAGGAATCCGACCTGGTCCGTGCCCAGCTTCCAGTGCATAAAAAGGGTGAGACGGGGCCGCCCGAATGCCAATTGGAAATCCGGGTTCGCAAGTATCATAACTGCAAGCAGCCCCATTTCGATGAGCTCGAGCCGATCTTCCCGCGCCTGTCTCAACCAGACAACGGTAAAAACCAGAAGGAAACCGGTCCCCCCGATCAGCACGAAGATGACCGGTTCGACCGCGTCCTGCCACCGCGTCGCCGGAAGCATGCAAAGCCACGCGGTGAGCAGCAGCACCAATGGCATGAACACGGGTACGCCGCGGAGCGATGCGGAGGCGACGGAAGAGAGCAGCTTTCCCCGGGACATGGGGAAAAATCCGAGACGCGGGGATCGCGCTGTTCGCGCGATCCCGCGAAAGGCGATCACCGGGGCAACTGTGCAAAGAAACAGTGCGCACCACCCCACATTCACGGTACGGAAGAAATGTGACTTCAAGACCAGCGACAGATACAGGTTCGATCCGAACCGAATCAGCAGCACCATCACGAGAAATGCGATCAATGCACCTGCGACCCCGACGTAGCGCTCCGGACGGAGCCGCCTTTTCCGCGTGGCAACCAGCGCCGCGTGGAGCGTCATTCCGCCATCCAGGACAGATCAGCCGCCGGTGTATGCCCGGCGCCGAACGGATCGACCGCGGTTCTCAATTGCGGAAGGATCTGTTCGACGGTCCGCTCGTCCGGGACTATTTCGATGTTGTTGACTGCACATCCATGGTCCATCTCGACGATATGATCTGCGGCCCGGACGAACGCCGACAGCGAGTGCCCCGAAATGAGGACCGTCCTCCCGACGGAACGCAGATAGCTCAGGAGCCAGAAAAAAGTCTCACTGCTGGCAAAGTCCATGGCATTGAGCGGTTCGTCGAAAAGCAGGATTCGCGGCGCATGAATCAAGGCGAGAGCAACGGCCAGCCGTTTCTTCATTCCGGCCGACAAATCACTGCCGAGTGAATCTGCGCGCTCCGACAGAGCCGACAGCTCGAGCAGCGAGTCGATGCGCGTTTTCCAGACTTCCTCGCGCAGGCCGAAGAGCGTCGCAGCGAGCGACAGCTGCTCGATCACCGTGAGTTCCTCGAAGATCGCGTCCGAGTCGGGGACCACACCGATTGTTCGTTTCCAGTCATCCGAGCCAGGATCGACCTCGCGACCTTCAAAACTGATCGTTCCGGAGCTCGGCGTCAGATCGCCGCTGAGACACCGAAGCAGCGTCGTCTTTCCTGCACCGTTCGGGCCGATGACGGCCGTGATCTTTCCGTCCTGTATCTCTGCGGTCACTCCGTCAAGTATGTGCGCTGAGCGAGTGTGATAGGAGAGTTCGATGATTTCCATCATTGATCGGTCCATCTATACGGAATGCAAGAGATGCTGTCAACGGGAGAACGGGGAGATGTTTCAGCATCGCCTCTTGACACAGTGATGGAATATCCTTATCTTTATCTATATAAGAATATCTATATTTCCGAATCGGAATATGACTCGGACCACATCACTACGTGCGAGATTCGCACGCAGGAGTGAGAAAGGAGAGCAATATGAAATGCATCATCATCGGTGGTGTGGCAGGGGGCGCAACGACGGCCGCGCGGCTCCGACGCAACGACGAAAACGCGGAAATTCTTCTGATCGAGCGGGGAACCGACATTTCCTACGCCAACTGCGGACTGCCCTACTACATAGGCGGCGTGATTTCGGAGCGCGATCGCCTTTTCGTGCAGACGCCTGCGGGCTTCATGCGCAATTTCGCAATTGAAGCTCGCGTTCGAACCGAGGCGGTCTCGATAGATCGCGCGCAGCACACCGTGACGCTTCGCGACCTTGCCTCCGGGCGCGAATATGTGGAAAGCTACGACAAGCTGGTGCTGTCGCCCGGTGCGGAGCCTGTTCGCCCGCCGATTCCGGGGATCAATGAGCAGGGCATCTTCACACTCCGCAGCGTGGTCGAGACCGACGCCATCAAGGCATACATGAACGAACACCGGCCTCGCCGGGCGGTTATCGTGGGCGCGGGGTTCATCGGCCTCGAGATGGCCGAAAACCTGCACGCCGCGGGCATGCATGTCACCATCGTCGAAATGGCCGACCAGGTGATGAACGTCGTGGATTACGAAATCGCGGCGGAAATCCACCAGCATCTGAAAACAAAGAATGTGGAGTTCTATCTGCGCGACGGGGTAGCCTCCTTCGCAAAAAACGGTCAGCGATTGACACTCACGCTCAAGAGCGGTCGCAAGGTCGATGCTGACATGGTGATTCTTTCGATCGGGGTCCGGCCTGAAAGTCGGCTGGCCAGAGAGGCCGGGCTCGATATCGGTGCCACCGGTGGAATTATTGTCAACAACCGGCTTCTGACCAACGATCCGGACATTTACGCGGTTGGCGACGCCATCGAGTTTCCGCACCGCGTTACCGGGAAACCCACAATCACCTACCTCGCGGGCCCCGCTAATAAGCAGGCCCGTATCGCCGCCGACAATATTGCGTTCGGAAACACCCGAACCTACAGGGGCGCGATCGGGACCGCCATAGCGAAGGTATTCGACGTGACCGCCGCTTCAACCGGGCTGTCCGAAAAACAACTCAAGAAAGACGGTGAAAGCTATCAGTGCGTCATCACGCATTCCTCTTCACACGCCGGGTACTATCCGGATGCCAAACCGATGACCATCAAGACGATCTTCGAACCGGAGACCGGAAAGCTCCTGGGCGCGCAGATTGTCGGGTTCGAAGGCGTGGACAAGCGAATCGATCTGTTCGCGGCGGTCCTTCACAACGCCGGCACCGTATATGACCTCGGGGAGATCGAGCATGCCTACGCTCCCCCCTATTCATCCGCGAAGGACCCGGTAAATATTGCCGGATTTGTGGCAGAGAACGTATTGACGGGAAAAAGCCGACATCTCCAATGGCACGATGTCACCGCCTGCAACTTTTCCGAAATTCATCTGGTCGACGTCCGGACCCCCGAAGAGTTCGCCCTCGGAACCATCGAAGGAGCGGTCAATATTCCGGTCTATGAGCTTCGCGACCGGCTGGGTGAGATTCCCCGGGACATAACCGTCGTGGTGTTCTGCGGTGTCGGAATGCGCGCCTACGTAGCCGAACGAATGCTTCGCCAGCGCGGCTTTGAAAATATCTACAATCTGTCCGGCGGCTACAAGACCTACGAAGCAGCGACGCAGAAACAGGGTAACGAGGACATCTTTGCGAATGATGTGATCTGGAAAGATGATCACATCTACCAGGCGAGTCCGGAACTCGAGCATTCGGCTTCAGCACCCGTTGCCGACAAACGACCGGCGCTGAACATGGTGCGTGTGGATGCAAGTGGGCTCCAGTGTCCCGGACCGGTTCTGAAACTCAAACAGGAGCTCGACAAGATCGCAGTCGGCGATTCACTCGAAGAGATTGCCACCGATCCCGGGTTTGCCCGCGACGTGGAAAGCTGGTGCCGGATGACCGGAAATACGCTGGTCGCCCTCGAACAGGCAGGAGCCAACGTCCGGGCAGTGGTGAAACGGGAAGCAGCGAAGGCCCCGGCACGCGGTGCGGCGGTACTCAACGGAACGACGCTCGTGGTCTTTTCCGACAGCCTCGACCGCGCTCTTGCCACCTTTGTAATCGCGAACGGAGCTGCATCAGCCGGCAGGGACGTAACGCTTTTCTTCACTTTCTGGGGACTTTCGATCATCAAGCGAACGACGCACGAACCGGTTCGGAAGGACCTGATGGGCAGAATGTTCGGATGGATGCTGCCGCGCAGCAGCGAACGGCTTTCACTTTCGAAGATCAACTTTGCCGGCGTGGGACCGAAGCTCATGCGTGCGCGGATGAAGTCGCAAAACATCGCGTCTCTCGAAGAGATGATTGCAACGGCGCGCGAACAGGGTGTGCATCTGGTGGCCTGTCAGACGTCAATGGACATGATGGGCGTCAAAAAAGAAGAGCTCATAGAGGGCGTCGATATCGCCGGAGTTGCTACCTATCTCGAGCACGCCGGCGAAAGCCAGGTAAACCTCTTTGTTTAGTTCCGGTTTGCGCCCAATGCTTCACCGCAGCGGATAGACGGCAGTAAGTTGTTCACTTGAACGGAAACTTCGAACACGAAACAGACAGTGCCGGGAGTCGCGCGCGAGTGGGACCGGTGGCCTTGGCGGTCTTCCTCGGCGGTATCGGCGGCGGTATCGCCTTTCCGATCCTGCCCCTTCTCGGCGTTCGTCTCGGCCTTTCGGGCATCTTCATCGGATTCATCCTCTCGGCAAACCGCATTACTCGCCTCGGGATGAATCCGGTGAGCGGTAGCTGGATCGATCGGGTCGGGGGGAAGATCCCGCTCACCGTGGGGCTTTTAATCGAGGCAGCCGCGACCGGAACGTTCAGCCTGGCACTGCACACGACGATTCCGGGGTGGCTGCTCCTGCTCGGACGCGTGGTCTGGGGAATCGGATCGTCGTTGCTGTTGGTTGGCGGAACGACCCTCGCCCTCAACCTTTCGAACGAGAAGACGCGCGGGCGAAGCACCGCCCTCGTCGGAATGGCACTGTCTCTGGGAATGCCGGCGGGGATGCTCGCGGGCGGCGTGATCGCCGGGTTCATCAGTGACGAAGCTGCTTTCGTCGCCGCAACCATCGCTGCTGCTGCCGCGGCAGCGATGAGCTGGCTCCTCATTCCTGGTGCAAAGGGCGCATCCCAACCCCCGGGTGTTCCAGAATCATCCACTCCCGGATTGACGACCTGGCTGCGAGCGCAGTGGCTTTCAATCGTACGAGCCGAGCGGCGGATCAAGGTGGTCTGGCTCACAAACCTGCTCGTGTTCTTTTCGATTCCGGGAATTCTTCTGGCAACACTGGTGCTCGTTGTCTATCAACGTAGATTGACACTGCCCGGTTTCGATGTTCAGGCAACCGCCGGTGTCATGATGGCGGTGATGATCTCAAGCTCGGCGGCGGGCACCGTCCTCGTCGGCCGGCTTATTGACCGTGTCTCGTCGCGGGTCCTCCCGGCAATTCCGGCAATCGGTGCGGCGGCCGCCGGCTTCGCGCTCCTGGGTTTGAGCACCCGCCTGATTCCCGCCGCCGTCAGCCTCGTGCTGATAGGCGCCGGCTCGGGAGCCACCTCGACCCCGCTGCTCGCGTTGCTCGGCGATCTCACCCCGGGCGAACGCCGGGGTAACGTCGTGGGACTCTATCAGTTCTTTGGTGATATCGGCGGAAGTTTCGGACCAATTGCAGGGCTCGAGCTCGGCGGTCGCTTCGGCTACCAACCGGTCTATCTCGGCGTAACGGTAATCTTCGCCGTGATCGCGATTCTGCTCGTTCGTATCCATGCGGCGGAGCGCAGTTTGGCCGCCGCTCGTGCGGATCGGCGAATCTGAAAATGAAAACAGCCCCGATATACGCAGGCCGTTCAACCGTCCATCAGCGCGTGCAACTTCTGGACGGTGTTCCAATTGCGCCCGGTCCCGCGCGTGTGGAGCTTTCCCTCGATTACTCCAATCGTGAGCTTTGAGGTGCCGATGCCTGCCGGGTATACTATGTAGGCATGCCTGTCCCAGGCACTCACACGTTCCGGCCCCTTGATTGCGGCCCTGAGCGCATCGACTTCGACCGGCGAAGGCGCATTTTTCAGCACCATGACTACCAGATGACTCGGATCCTGGGCCGCCTCGCGCTCGAACGGATTGTACGCGATGACCTGCGCCCACTCGTCGGATTTCCGAACGAAGTAGTCGGTTCGAAGACCAAGCCGCACGGCGCTCTCCTGTTCGAGAAGCTGCTCGAGTGAATCGGTCGCCGCCTGAGAACGCAGACCGTTGCGGCCGACGACGTCAAAAACAACGTTCCCGCTCTGCAGGAGCGTTCCCGCGCCGGGGAACCCGAGCTGTTCAAAAAACAACTTCAGCTCGACCGACGAGATCTTGCCTTTTCCGCCGACATTTACGGCGCGCAGCAGCGCGATATGGCCTTTCATTCCGACAGATTGTAGAGGAAGTGGATGATCGCATCCATTCCGCGATACCAGGTCGGCAGGTGCAGGCGCTCGTTCGGGGAGTGAATGTGATCCTCCGGCAGGCCGAAACCGGTGAGCACCGACGGAATTCCCAGGATCTCTGAAAGGTAAGTCGCAACCGGAACACTTCCGCCCTCACGCTTGAAAACCGGCCTGGAACCCCATACGGTCTCCAGAGCCGCCGCCATTGAGCGACTCCCAGCTGAGTTGCGTTCGGTAATTACGGGAGGGCCGGCAGAGAACTGTTCAACCTCCCAGGTGACGGATTGCGGCACATGAGTTGTGATGTAGCGCTCGAACTGCCCCTGCACCTCCTTCGGATCCTGATCGGGCACGAGCCGCATTGAGATCTTTGCCATTGCCTGGGCAGGAAGCACTGTCTTGGACCCGGTACCCGTGAAACCTGAAAGAAGTCCGTTGACTTCGAGAGTCGGGCGCGCGCCCACCCGTTCGGACGCGGTGAAGCCCTCCTCGCCCCAGAGACTCGGCGCACCGGTTTGCGCGATGTAGTATTCGTCGTCCATTTCGAGCCGCGCCAGTTCCGCCCTCTCGTCTTCGGTCAGTTCCCGAACGCGGTCATAAAAGCCGGGCAGCGTAACACGGCCACTTTTGTCGTGCATACCCGCCACAAGGTCGCAGAGCACCTGAGCCGGGTTGTGCACGGCACCGCCGAACATACCGGAGTGCAGGTCCATCGCAGGACCTTTGATGCGAAGCTCGAAGTAGGCGAGACCCCGCAATGCGTGACAGATGGCCGGCCGGTCCGGGGCGATCATCCCCGCGTCCGGATTCAGGCAGTAGTCTGCTTTGAGCAGGTCGCGATGACTTCGAATGAAGGTCGAGAGGTTGGGCGAACCGATCTCTTCCTCCCCTTCAAAGAGAAAACGCACATTCACGGGCAATCCGCCGGACCGCTGCACGGCTTCGACAGCGGCCAGCACTGCCGCAATTTGCCCCTTCATGTCGGATGCGCCGCGCGCGTAGAGCAGGTCTCCGTCCACGCGGCCGGTGAACGGGTCGGAGATCCACTGATCGACGGGATCGACCGGCTGGACATCGTAGTGTCCGTATACGAGCAGCGTGGGGGCGGCGAGAGCGCCTTTGGCAGCGATCGACCCGCACACCGCCGGCATTCCGCCTGTTGGATAGACTGCGGCGTCGGCTGCACCCAGATTCGCGAGCCGATCCTTCAGCCAGGTCGCTGTGCGGTCTATGTCGCCGCGATGTTCAGGTTCGGTCGAGACTGACGGCAGATGCAGAAACTCTTTGAGTCCATCGAGAAATGCGGTTTTTCGGGCGGAGGTATAGTTCAGGGCCTGCTCACGGCTAATCGCCATCGTGCGCTCCTTTGTAGTAATTGCAATACGGCGATAAAATATAGCATAGGATGAACCGATTTCTCCACCGCAGCAGACGGGACTCGCACCCGTGGTGACACGCGAAAACGGGAACCAGCGAAGCACTGCGGGCGACAAAATAGACAACCGGAGGTTTTATGCGTGCTTTTTCGATGATTTGGCTCGGAGCTCTTACGCTGGCCGTCGCCGGTCTGCTCGCCGGTTGTGAAACCTATGTGGTGCGAAGCGGCCCGGCGGATGAGACCGCACTCGTCGGACGCGTAAGCTTCGTTCTCAGCGGAGAACGCCAATATGGCGAATGGAACGGAACACACGCGGCAGATGTGTACGTGACGGTGAGAAACCTGGACACCGGTCGCGAGTTCGTGGTGAGGACGCAGGGACGAGATGGGTTTTTTCGTATCGCGAATCCCGGGATCGGCCGCTACGTTGTCGTACGCTACGCCTATCGGTTTCGTACGCCATCACGGACCTGGGTCGAACGTACCTACGTTCCGGCTAACCCCCGGCGCTTCGAGATCCGACGCGGCGTGGTCACAAACCTTGGTTCAGTCAGATGGTATGAAGATCGATCCCGGATGCGTGACTGGGACGAATGGTGAAGTTCAGAGAGACTGATTGACCGGATTTTGACCGTTCCCGAGAACGGAGCTATAATCTTGATACTTGATGTGATCGCGGTCGAAAAACTCGCCGGAAACAAGAGGTGCCGAAGATGCACGAAGAACGTCGTAGAGGTTCGCGGGTCCCACTGGACGCCGAGGTTGAGTTGAGCGGCGGCGGCAAATCGCCGATCAAAGCTACCGGTGTCAATATTAGCAAGAGCGGTCTTTTGTGCACGACAGACGAGGCGATCGACAATTCAACGGAGAAGGCCTTTCAGGTCGGGATTTCTCTGCCGACATCCGGAGAGAAGGTCGAATTCGGCGGCGTCATTGTTCGCGCGGAGAAGCAGGACGATAGCTACAAAACCGGCATCATCTTTTCGGACGTCGATGAGCAGGACAAACTGGACAAGTTCCTCATGTCTATTGAAATTCCCTCCGGGGACGACGACGTCATCGAGTTGCCGTAGTCGGCCCCGACCGTCTCCCTAAATGAAATTCGGGAGTTCGATATCCGATGTCAGACCGATAGCGCGGTTGGGAAATCCCGTTTTCTTCTGCTTAAGCTGCAACTCGTAGGTGATCTGCTTTTTGCCGGGGTCAATTTCCCTCCCCACAAGCGTAAACTGGTCATTGAGCGACAGCCCGGTTTCATCCGCGGTTCCTCCGGGATATACGTGGGTGATTTCATAGCCGGAACGCAGGAACCCCTCCCGGGGGGAAATGTCCATTCCATACAGCAATGGGAAAAGCACAGTTGGTTCCTGCTTGTGGAGAATCGCGTCGACCGGGTTCTGCGGGCGGTCGCCCGGGACTACCAGGCTGCTCACCGACCGGCCGTCTCGTGTCCAGGTCATGGGAATGAGACTCCCTGCCGGAAGAGAGAGAAGCAGTCGCTGGACATCCGTGGATTTCGAGACCCTGCTTCCGTCGACGGAGGTGATGACGTCATGCAGCTCGATCCCGATTCCGGCGGCTGGTGAGTCCGGCGCAACGTAGGTGACTTCAAGTCCTCCGTCCGTTTCTACTACCGCGGCGCCGAGCCATGGAGCTTTCACTTCGTCGCCGTGGTAAAGTTCCGGGAGAAACTTTCCAATCCATGAAATTGGTATCGCGAAATTTACTCCCTGAAATCCCAGTACACCCGCAAACACCACTCCCACCAGTTGGCCGTTCACGGTGAGGAGAGGACCGCCGCTGTTTCCCGGGTTCACAGGGACGTCGATCTGGAGAGTGTCACCCATCTGCAGGATCTGACGGTCGGTCGCCGAAACGATTCCGGAGGTGAGCGTGCTGTCCAGACCGCCCGGAGAACCCACAGCGAAGACCGTCTGCCCCTGCCGGATCTTCGTCTTCTGATCAAGCCAGAAAACGTAGGGCGGTTTGATGTCGGCCTTTACGAGTGCAATGTCGAAGATCCGACTGTACCCCACTACCGTCGCCGGAATTCGATCGTTCGGCCTGTCCGTTTCTATCACATAGAGCTTCGAGTAATCCTTTGATCCAGGCTCGACCTTGCCGGCGATCACGTGGTAGTTGGTAAGAAGATATCCTCGCTTGTCGATGAAAAAACCGCTTCCAATTGCTATGTCGGGGTACCCGAGCCCGCCCTGCAGTTTGATGCCCTGATCGAGATAGAGCGTTACTGTTCCCTTGACCAGGTCGGTCGAGTCTGCGCTGCTCTGGAGAAGATCGGTCATCTCCGCGGGGATGGGTATCTTTTCATCTTTCAGCGCAGCCGCAATTGTTTCCGCGCCCGACCGGCTGTGGTACGCAACTGCGATCTTTCCGTAGACGAGAAGCGTCTCACGGGTCACCGCTGTTTTCAGATCCTGAATGCGAAGAAACTCTTCGAGTGCCGCCGGATCGTTGCCTTCATTTCGATACTTCTCGGCAATCTTCAACTGCAGCTCGTCATGTGAGAGCAACGGCTTCGGAAGCGAGTCGATAATCCCGGCGGCGCGCAGGGTTTCGAGAGAGCGAAGACAGGCGGCCACCTTCGCGAAGTCGTCGGCGGACACAGCCGTATCAAGCTGTTTCAGGATGGCCTCATGCGCCTTTGCGCGATAATCCGACAGCTCGCTCTGGGAAATGAGTTGCCTGGCCGCGTAGAAGCCCATCTTCGGAAAAGCCGCCTGAGGCGTGTCCGAGGCGATCAAGGTGCGAAGCTCGGCCTCCGCGGTCGATTTCGACGGCAACGCTTCCGACGGCGGCATCGCGGCGGTGACGCAGGAGGTCAGGGCAAGTGCAGCTATGACGGTCATAAGAATCGTGACCACGACCGGTTGTCTTCTCAAACGCATGAGGCCTCCGAGGAAATTGAACGGGAACTCGCAAGTGTGCTTCCGTACATGTAGAAAAGTATCCTTCCAGGCGAGCGCTGTCCACAGGAACGACGCCTCATCCTGGTAACTCGACCACGGACCAATTCATGACCCGCCCGCTTCGGGTAAGAAAAGACTGTTCCCGGGATCGGCGCGCCCCGGTTTGCCCTCCAGCGTCCATTTTCGGTAACTTCACTGCGGAAAAAGGAGACGACGCGTGAAACCGGTTCGAGAACAGGTGGTGATGATAACGGGCGCGACGGACGGCCTCGGGCGGGCCCTCGCAATGGAACTCGCGAAAAGAGGCGCGACACTGCTGCTTCACGGGCGAAGTGACGAACGCGGGAAGGCTGTCATCGAGGAGATCAGACGACAAACCCCGACCGCCGCGCTCCAGTTCTACCGAGCCGACCTCTCGCGGCTGTCGGAAGTGCGTGCGATGTCCGACCGGGTGGCGGCGGAGCACGACCGGCTCGACGCTCTCGTGAACAATGCCGGTGTCTACAACGACGGGCGACAGGTGAGCGTTGACGGCGTCGAGCTCGCTTTCCAGGTAAACTATCTTTCGCACGTCCTGCTCACGCGGGTTCTGCTGCCGCTACTCAAAAAAACGGCTCCCGCGAGGATAGTCAACGTCGCCTCTGCGGGGCAATCAGCACTGGATTTCGACGATCTTATGCTCGAGCGATCCTACGACGGCGGAGTCTCATATCGCCGGTCAAAA
>DATKUF010000154.1:0-15742 GCA_035530755.1 Spirochaetia bacterium
GGATCTGGTCGATTTCGAGGAAAAATACGGGCGGCACATTCTCAAAGGATTTGATTACTACTACAAGAAAGGAAAGATAGAGTTCGTTGGAGCAGCCGCAACGCATGCTTATCTTCCTTTATATCAGCAGTATCCGGTCAACATAAACGCGCAGCTGCAGGTCGCGATCGATTATCAGGAAAGCGTATTTGGCAAACACCCCACCGGTTTTTGGCTCCCGGAATGCGGATACTATCCGGGGCTTGAAGAGCATTTGCGGAATAACGGGATGCGGTACTTTTTCTCGGCGGCGCACTCGATTCTGTTCGCCGAGAAGCGTCCGCCGGCGGGCGTTTACGAGCCGGTAATGAGTCCCAATGGGCTCGCCGTGTTTGGGCGGGACATAGCGTCCGCCAACATGGTCTGGTCCTCCGATGAAGGTTATCCGGGCGATTTCACCTATAGAGACTTCTATCGCGACATTGGATATGATCTTCCTCTCGACTATATCGGACCCTACATCCACGATGGAAGCATCCGCATCAACACTGGAATCAAGTACTACGCAATTACGGGAAACACGGAGCAGAAGCGACCCTACGACCCGGTGGTTGCGGCTGCAAAGGCGAAAGAACACGCGGAGAATTTCATCTACAACCAGACTAAGCAGGTCGCAAAGCTTGGGCCGCTCATGTCTCAACCTCCGGTTATCACCTGCCCGTATGACGCGGAGCTGTTCGGCCACTGGTGGTTTGAAGGAACGATCTGGATCGAAGAAGTTATTCGAAAGCTGGCAGAGACCGGCGGAGATCTGGAGCTGACGACACCGTCGTCATTTCTCAAAGCGTACCCCCCTACAACGGTCATTGAGCCTATTTTTTCGAGTTGGGGAAACAACGGCTATTCGGAGGTCTGGCTTGACGGGTCCAACGACTGGATCTATCGACACACTCACACTGCGATCGAGCGGATGATGGAGCTGGTCGAGCGCTTTCCCGACGATCACGGGCTCAAAGAGCGGGCATTGAATCAAGCGGCGAGAGAGGTGCTGTTGAGCCAGGCATCGGACTGGCCATTCATCATGCGCGCAGGGACAACAGTCAGTTACGCCACGAAACGAGTGAAAGAGCATATCATGAACTTTCAGCGGATATATGAATCTCTTGGCCGGGGAAACGTCGGCACAGAGTGGCTGACGAAGCTGGAGAAGAAGGACAACCTGTTCCCAAAGATTGACTACCGCATTTTTCGGGCCCAGGGAGCCCGCACCGGGTCTTCTCTGCGCGAAATTGCCAATCATTGATCGGTCGAATTGCCTGCTGATCCGCCCCAACCTGCCCTGTTTTGCCTAGACACTACTATACATTTATGTAGATAATCTCCCAAACCAGATAATATCGATTTGTTTATTCTGTCTACCAGGTTGACAATGCGCCCGGATAAGCTACTATTAGTACCAGGTTGTGGGAGAAAGTGGGAAAAAATAGGAAGTGGTGGTGAACGGGGGATGATTACGGGGGAGTTTCGGAACGCGCTGGACGAAAAAGGACGACTCATGATACCGGCGCGAATCCGGGCCGAGATAAGCGGTAGTCTGCTTATCCTGACGCGTGGAATCGACCGATGTCTCTGGTTGTTTCCGCCCGAAGAATGGAAGCGCATTGCGGCAAACCTCCTTTCGAATACCTCTCCGTTCAACTCCCGTGCCAGGCTTATCCAGCGCAAGCTGATTGCCCCGGCACAGGAGGTCGAAATAGACCGGACCGGGCGTATCACGATACCGGTCACCCTGCGGGAGTATGCCGGGCTTACAAAAGAGAGCATTATTCTCGGTATTGAAAAGTACATAGAGATCTGGGATGAAGCCGAATACCAGCAGTATTTGACGGCAAACGAGAGTGAGTTCCAGGAAGCGGCAGAAGAGCTGGGAGGGCTCGTCTCATTCTGAGACGGGGGCCGCATGGATGTTATTCACTACACGGTCATGGGGCGCGAGGTTCTGCAGAATCTCGCACCACCGATCACGCCGTCGCTGCTCGTTGATGCTACATTGGGTGAGGGAGGTCATTCGGACCTCTTTTTGTCCCAATACCCGGATCTGCAGGTGATAGGGCTGGACGCGGATGCTGATATCATAGAGCGGGCGCGGGTCAGGCTGTCGCGGTTTGGGGACCGCGTTCAGTTTGAAAACGTGTGGTTCGATGATTACTTCACCACCGTCAGTCACGGCATTCCGCCGGCCCTGATCCTGTTTGATCTGGGGATCTCTTCGTACCACTACAAACGCTCAACTCGCGGGTTCAGTTTTCAGGCCGACGAGCCGTTGGATATGCGGCTTCGCCGTGACTCTGAATTGTCGGCCGCAAACATGGTGAACAGTCTGTCGGAGGGCGAACTCGCCGACATTCTGTTCAAATTTGGTGAAGAGCGATACGCGCGACGTATCGTTTCTCGAATTGTCCGGGAGCGGGAATTGCGCAGAATCGAGACTACCGCGGAACTTGCTGAAATCGTATCACGCGCCGTTCCTGCCGAATACCGGCACGGGAGAATTCATCCTGCGACGCGAACGTTTCAGGCGCTTCGGATTGCCGTGAACGGGGAACTCGACCGACTCGAGCGCGCATTGCCTGCCGCGGTGAATCGACTCGCGCCTGCCGGAAGAATCGGGGTCATTTCGTTTCACTCGCTCGAAGACAGGGTGGTGAAGACAGTCTTTCGCCGAATGTCGCAACGCTCGACGGATGAGCGGATTCAGCCGACGATGAAAGAGGGGTCTGCCGTGCTGAAGCTGATCAACAAAAAGCCCATAAGGCCTGCGGCCGATGAGGTCGGTCAGAATGCTGCATCGCGGAGCGCGAAGTTGAGAGTTGCCGAGAAATCGTCCGATGCGGCACCAGCGAGCTTGCGAGGGGGCAAAGCGTGAAGCGCGGAAACAACTCACGTAGTCAACGCCTCATTGTTATCGGATCCCTATTGGGAGTTGTTCTGACGTTTTTCGGGGCTGTCTACCAATCGTACCGGAACGAGGAGCTCTCCCTCGCGGTATCAGCTCTCGAAAACCGGCAGGACGAGAAGATCGAGCAGAACAAACGGTCCATTGCGAGCATTTCCGTTCTTAGTGCGCCGGCGCGGATCGACACGCTGGCCCAGCAGGACGACCATCTCAAGTCCGGTTATCCTGCGAACGCACTGATCATCAACACGGCGATTGCTGCCGGAATCCCGTCGACCGCTGTTCGGGGTGCACAGACGTCCAGCGCCCCGGGCACGGCCGGCGGGGGAACCGGCTCTGGCTCAGTTTCCGACGGTTCGAGTGGGAATAGCCCACCTTCCCGCGGTTCCGGGGGTGGTCGGTGACTGCCACCCGGACGCTCTTCACGATCCGTGAGATCGCCGGTCTGGTAGACGGTGAGCTCTACTTTCCCACAAATGGGCTCGTCGAAGGCAGCGACAGAGATGCGGGGATTTCTCGCGTCACCATCGATTCGCGGACTGCCCGCGAAGGCTCTATGTTTGTCCCGTTACCGGGACGTTTCGCTGACGGCCATTCCTATCTCGAAGACGCTGTGTCGCGTGGCGCAACTGCCGTGCTCATTGCAAAACAGTTCGAGCGTGAACATCGCGAAGACGTGTCGTCGTTGCGGGAGCGATACCCATTTGCCTACCTCGTAGTACCCGACGTTCTGCGGTGTCTCCAGGACATCGCTCGCTACTACCTCGGGAAGTTTCCAAATCTCACGAAAATCGGCGTGACCGGAAGCAACGGGAAAACTACGACGAAAGAGATGGTCGGTGCGATCCTGCGTCGCCATGCCGCCGCTTACGCTACGCAGGGGAATCTGAACTCGGAGATTGGACTTCCGCTTTCGGTCTTCGAGCTCGATCAAACTCACCGCTACGGCGTGTTCGAGATGGCGATGAACCATCGTGGGGAAATGGAGATTCTTGCCGATATCCTGCGTCCGGATGTTGGTCTGATCACCAACATAGGTCGAGCGCATGTGGGGCTTGTGGGCAGCCAGGAGAAGATCGCGGAGGAGAAGAAGAAGATCTTCTCGCGATTCACCGGCCGGCAACAGGCGTTTCTACCGGAACACGATTCCTACCTCGAGTTTCTTTCGCGCGGCGTGAATGGTCGGGTGCATCTGTTTGGCAGGTTCAGCACGCCCGGGGTGACCGGTGTCACTGATAACGGCGTCGACGGTTCGGTGCTTCACTGGCACGGATACGATGTGCACATTGCGCTTCCGGGGGAACACAACGTACTGAACGCGCTCGGCGCAATTTCGGTCGGCCTCGAATTGGGAGTTGCACCGGCGGAGATCGTTGCGGCCCTCGAAACGGTACTTCCGCAGTTTGGCCGCAGCGAGGTGATTCGTGGTCGGGTCACCGTGATTCAGGATTGCTACAATGCGAATCCGGACTCCGTGAAGCAGAGCATCACTTCGGTGGACCGAATGCCCTGGAACGGTCGAAAGATACTCGTGCTCGGCGCTATGAAGGAACTCGGGGATCAAACCGAAGTTCTTCATCGCGAAATTGCACAGTTTGCAGCCCGCGCACGCGTCGATGTGATCTGTTTTGTCGGACCGGAGATGACAGCTGTGCGCGACGAGGTTGCCGCGGCAGATTTTCGCGGATTGATTTTGTCAGCCGACACAACCGAAGCCATCCGAGCTGATCTGGTCGCCGAGGTCCGTGAGGGTGATCTGGTGCTGCTCAAAGGCTCACGCAGTATGAGTCTCGAACAGCTCACTCCGGCCTTGATTGAAGGGCGGAGATAGCCATGTCCGAACTCTTTTCTGTTGAACGAATAGAGAAGGGGTCCTCGGATTTTGCGCTTGGCGGAGTGCTTCTTCTGCTGCTCGGGGTTGGACTTTCAATGCTCTTTTCTTCCTCCTACTACTGGGCTCAGAGTCTCGTGCAGGACCCCTATTTCTTCTTCAAGCGACAGATAATATGGGTCCTTGTTGGACTACTGTTCGGAATCCTGGCTGCGCGAATTTCACTCGATTTTCTGAAGAGGATCGTCCCCTGGTTACTTCTGTTTACCCTTGCGGCGATGATACTGACGTTCATCCCGGGCATCGGTACAAAGTACCTGGGTGCCAGGCGTTGGGTTTTCGCCTTCGGTTTTTCGTTCCAGCCCTCGGAGCTGGTGAAGCTTGCGCTGGTTGTCTATCTCGCCTACATCCTCGACAAGAAAAGCGACCGGTTTGACGACCCGGTGAACAGCCTCCTGCCTCCCTTTATTGTGGTTCTGGTGTTTTCGGCGCTCATTTACATGCAAAACGATTACTCTACGTCGGTGTTTGTTCTTCTGGTGGCTGCGACGCTGTTTTTCGTCGCAAAAGTGCCACTACGCTATTTCTTCGCGATCGGCGTGACAGTGCTCCCGTTCGCGACACTCCTTCTGTTGACACGGGCTCACCGGGTGATGCGAATCATCGCCTTTCTGTACCCTCAGCTGGACCCTGCGGGAATTGGCTACCAGGTCATGGCTTCGCAGAGCGCGCTCATGAATGGTGGATTGTGGGGTCGTGGAATTGGCGAGAGTATCCGGAAACTCGGTGGCCTGCCGGAGGCCCACTCTGATTTTGTATTCGCGATAGTTGGCGAAGAGCTCGGCTTTGTCGGTGTGCTTCTGGTAATCGCGCTTTTCCTCTTCCTCGCATACCGGGGTTTCCGAATCGCTTATTTCGCCGGAGACCGATTTCAATCGATACTCGCGTTTGGTCTCACCGCCTGCCTCGTGTTTCAGGCGCTTCTGAATATGGGAGTTGTTGCAGGGCTTGTGCCGGCAACCGGAATAACACTCCCGTTTTTCTCGGCCGGGGGATCTTCCATCCTCATATCAATGATCATGTGCGGACTGCTTATCAATCTCTCACGGTCATCCGGACCGCAGACGGAGGAGACATAGATGGCTGACCAGCTTCTGTTCACCAGAACCTTGACGGGCGAGGATGCAGCGGCGCGAAGCGCAGGTGGGGCGCGAGGCGCGCGCCGGAACAGATCGGTTCGTCGGACCGTCGAGTTGGAAAAACAGACATCCCGCAGAAGTCTTCTGATTCTCGTTGGAGGGCTTGCGCTGATTGCCGCGGTGATTCTGGTCTTTCAGTACACGATTGCACCGCGCATGCTAATTCGGACGTTCAACGTCGAGAGCGACCTGGACGTGCCGGGAGGAACGATTCTTCAGATCGCCGGAGTCACCGACCGTCCGGGATTCTTTTCTCTCGACGCCGCGCAGGTTGTCCGTCGTCTGGAGGCGTGGGCGCCGGTGAAGCACGCAACTGCTGTCAAAGTTTTTCCCGACACACTGCGAATTACCGTGACGGGGCGAAAGCCTGTCGGTACTGCAATGGTAAACGACGGCGGGAAGGAATTTCCCGTTGCGTTTGACGACCAGGGTGTGGTCTTCGCGAGCGGACCCGAAGTCGCGAAATGGGACCTTCCGGTGTTTTCCGGGATTAAATTTCAGAATTTTAACATTGGCGTTACGCTTCCGCCAATGCTTCTCGACTTCGTGAAGGAGGTCAAGGATTTGAAGATGTCGGCCCCGGGTCTGTACGATCTTATCTCGGAGTACCGAATCGTGCCTCGAAATGACAACGAGTTCGACGTCCTGCTTTATCCGATCCACCATCGTGTCGCGATCGAAATTGGACCTCACATCGATCGGACGCTCTGCATGTACATTCTTCGCGTGCTGGACGTGATGGATCGCCAGGGTAGCATCGGAAAACTCAAAGAGATTGATTTCCGAACGAACGACGTGGTATATACGATGGATAAGGAGGGGTAATTGCCGTCTGACTCCCTGATCGTCGGGCTCGACATCGGCACGACAAGAGTCTGTGCCGTTATTGCCGAGTACAATGAAGAGGCCGAACTCGAAATCCTCGGAGTCGGCACCAGTCCTTCGTTCGGCCTCCGGCGGGGAGTCGTCATCAACATTGAGTCGACGCTCAAGTCGGTGACGGCTGCAATCGAGGCCGCCGAACAGATGGCCGGTCGTGAGGTGGATAGCGTCTACACCGGCATTGCGGGTGGACATATCGAAGGGCTCAATTCGCGCGGAGTTGTCGCGGTAACCGGCCGCGGAAGAGAGATAACGCAGGTCGACGTCGACCGTGTATTGGAGGCTGCAAAAGCCGTGGTCATCCCCATGGACCGTGAAGTTCTGCACGTGATTCCGCAGGAGTTTATCGTCGATGAGCAGGGTGGCGTGAAGAATCCGCTCGATATGATTGGCGTTCGACTGGAGGCGGAGGTTCATATAATCACCGGTTCTGTGACATCGGCGCAGAATCTGATTAAATGCGTGAACCGCTCGGGATTCCGCGTGAACGGAATCGTGTTGGAGTCGCTGGCCGCCGCGCGGTCGGTGCTCACTAAAGACGAGAAGGAGCTGGGTGTCATTCTCATCGATCTCGGAGGCGGGACGACCGACATTCTGGTCTACATGGACGGCGCACCCTATTTTACCAGCGTGATCTCGATCGGGGGAGCCCAGGTGACAGGCGACCTTTCCATTATGCTGAAAACGCCGGTTGACGCCGCCGAACAGATCAAGCGGGAATCGGGCTGCTGTTACATGCCGATGGTCGAGGAGCATGAACCGGTGATCATACCCGGAGTTGGCGGCAGGCCGCCGCTGGCCGTCGAGAAACGTCACATTTGCAGCATCATTCAGCCTCGCATGGCTGAGATACTTGGAATGGTAAAGGAGAAAGTGGAAAAGAAAGGCTTGCTCGGCAACCTCGGGGGAGGGGTGGTGCTGACAGGCGGCGGAGCTCTTCTGCCGGGGACGGTAGATCTGGCTCAGGACATCTTCGGGATGGCGGCACGAATCGGCCAGCCGTCGGACTACGGTGGGCTGCGCAGCGAGTACCAGCATCCAAACTACGCGACGGCGGTCGGGCTGGTACTCTACGGGGCAAGCGTCGCTGTGGTCGAAGCGCGCGAGGTCCCTGTGCGCGAACGACCGTTCGGTGTGATGAACGCGATCGGCAAATGGATACGGAACTTTTTCGAATGACAATGCTGATATAATTCGCCGGGTTCTCTGAATGGGAGGGGATATGAAGTTTGAGATACTCGAAGATGGGCGTGATTTTGAGACAAATTTCGGCAGTCCGACGGTTATAAAGGTCATAGGGGTAGGCGGGGGCGGCAGCAATGCGGTGAACCGCATGATTGCCAGCGGTCTTACGAGCGTGGAGTTCGTGGCGGTCAATACCGATCTGCAGGCGCTTCAGCTCGCTCATGCCGAAACACGAATGCCGCTTGGGTCAAAGTTGACCGGCGGACTCGGTGCAGGCGGAATCCCCGACGTCGGCGAAAAGGCCGCCCTCGAGGATCGCGAAGACATCGCAGATATTATCAAAGGCGCAGACATGGTCTTCATAACCGCGGGTATGGGTGGTGGCACCGGTACCGGCGCGGCTCCGATCATCGCCGGCGTCGCTAAAGAGCTCGGGATTCTGACCGTCGCAGTAGTTACAAAGCCGTTCGATTTCGAAGGACGGCGAAAGATGCAGCTCGCCGACGAGGGAATTCGAAAGCTCCGTAACAATGTAGACACTCTGATCATTATTCCCAATCAACATCTTCTGAAGATCGTCGAAAGACGGACCCCGATAAAAGAGGCATTTCTCCTCGCCGACGATGTCCTCCGCCAGGGCGTCCAGGGGATTTCCGACCTCATCACAAAACCCGGTGAAATCAATATCGATTTTGCGGACGTAAGAACCATTATGAGCGGCCAGGGGGATGCGCTCATGGGGATTGGCCTCGGAGAGGGTGACAACCGCGCCGTAGATGCCGCGACCAACGCAATCAACAACCCCCTTCTGGAAGATGCCCGCATCGAGGGCGCAAAAGGAATTCTGGTAAACGTGACCGGAGGTTCCGACTTTTCACTTACCGAGTACGAAGAGGTGCTCAACATTATCACGGCGAATGCGGCGGATGACGCACTCATCATCGCGGGAAGCGCCGTGGATGAATTGATGGACAACGAGGTGAAGGTCACTGTGATAGCTACCGGATTCAAGTCCAACCACGAAGAGGAGAACTCGGTCCGGAAGGATGACAAGAAAAGTGACTACATCTCGCTCGATGCCTGGATAGAGATGACCAGTGGCAAGAAGAGTTCGACGCACAATGATCGGTTCGACCGTGATCGAACCGGCCTTGCCCAGGATGAGCTTTTCCGCGGAGGGGAGCTAGAAGATCAGGAATTGGGCATTCCGGCTGTTCTACGCTATAAGCGCAGCACTCCTGGGAACGTTGCAAAGCCGGAGGGCGGTAAAGTAGCCGACGGATCGCTGCGATCCGGTCTGGCCGGTGGAAACGGGGGAAGCGGGAACTAAATTATGGAGCTCAAGGATTTGCTGCAACGTTTTCAGGACTATCTCATCGTTGAGCTGCGATTGGCTCGACGATCGGTTGAGACCTACGTCAGAGAATGCGCATTCTTTTTCGACTACCTGGAAACGTGCGACCTGGCTCCACAGACGATCGACACAACAGGCGTGATACGGTACCTGATCCAAAGGCAGACAGGAGGCAGGGAGCTGGATCAGCGAACTATTGCCAAGGTCGTTTCCAGCCTTCGATCTTTTTTCCAGTTCCTCGTTGTCATAAAAGAGCGCACGGACAACCCTGCACTGCTGGTCGAAATGCCGAAGATGGAACACCGTGTTCCGGGAGTTCTTCGAATTGAACAGGTGGAGCAACTTCTCCGGAACATCGAAACCGACACGCCGCACGGACTTCGCGACCGGGCCCTGTTCGAGCTCATCTATTCATGTGGATTGCGAATATCTGAGGCGGTCGAACTTTCGGTTCGAAGTCTCTACCTGAATGAGGGAATTATTCGCGTGCGCGGCAAGGGGAACAAGGAGCGACTGGTTCCCGTGGGCGGCGAAGCGATCGGATGGCTCAACCTCTATCTCGAACATGGCCGCCCGGAATTGGTGCGTCCTCAGCACCGAACTGACAAACTCTTTCTCAATCATCTTGGCAACGGACTCTCCCGAAAAGGTATGTGGAAACGATTTCGTGAGGTCTCCGGGAGAAGCGGAATCTCCGCCAAAGTGCACACACTTCGTCACTCCTTTGCGACGCATCTTCTCGAAGGGGGGGCCGATCTGCGAGCAGTACAGGAGTTGCTCGGCCACTCCGACATCAGCACCACGCAGATTTACACCCATATAGACAAGGAGGATCTCCAGACCTATCACCGCGATTTTCATCCACGCGGTTAGCCGGCCTGAATGGTTTCCGTGGAGACTTCCGCGCGGCTTTGATTCCTTTGGAATGGGGGGGCGTCAATATATGAAAACGAGACTCAGAGTGAATCGGATATTGATCGCAGGCTGCTCCTGCATCCTCCTCTTCTCAGCCTGCCAGCAACGACAGACCGTGATGCTTGATCGTCTGCAAAGTCTCGACGCGAAGGGCTACAATGGACAGCCGGCGTCTCCGGCGCACATAAAAGAGTTGAAAGCGGCTCTGGACAAATACCGCAAGATCGTTGCGGAAAAGGTCAGCGCCGCGGACAGCGCGACCGAGTACTACAAGATGCTCGCGCTCGCCTACATCGAAGACAAGATGTACGGATTAGCTCTCGACGCGCTCTCCGACGCCGTACGGCTTGAACCCGAAAACCCCGTTCTTTTCTATTATGCGGGTGTTTCCGCCGCGCGCATGGGGAAGGGTGAACTCAACCCCCAGACCGGGCAGACTTATCTCGACAGGGCGGAAAGGTACTATCGCCGTGCAATTGCACTCGATCCGACATATTCGGACGCGGAGTACGGGCTTGGTGTACTTCTGACTTTCGAATTGAACCGTCCGCTCGATGCCGAACCGGTCGTGAAACAGCTTCTGCAGCAACAGAAGAACGATACCGATGCAATGTTCCTGCTCGCAAGGATCTATGTTGTAACCGGCCGTGTTGAGGACGCGGCCTCGCTCTACGAAAAAATTGCGCAGACGACACGAGATGCACAGGTGCGACAACAGGCTGAGCAGAACCGAAAGCAGCTTCTGGAGAGGAACGCCAATGGCTGAACCTGCGCTCATGCTCGCAGTACACTCTCTTGAATCGCTTCACACCCTTGAGAAGCTCAAGATCATCGACGCGGCCGGAAACGCGGAGTCCTTCGCTCATTTTTCGCGATTTGACATCGAGAGAAGCGTCGGACGGCAGCTGCGAATCGCCAACTTCGATCCGGGTCGGCTTGTTCTAGCGGCTGAGAGTGATCTGAAATACTTGACGCAGGCCGGAATTGCATACACATTCTACTGGAGCGACGATTATCCGCCCCTGCTTCGGGAGATCTACGACCCGCCTCTTGTCCTGTTTTATCGTGGACGCCTGCCGGATCCCGAAAACCCGCTTCTGGCGATTGTTGGAACCAGACGACCGACTTCGGCCGGCCTCCGTTCCGCTTTCACGCTTGGACGCGAGGTCGCGGCCGCCGGCATACCTGTGGTTTCCGGGCTGGCTCGCGGCATCGATGCTGCTGCCCACGAGGGAGCGCTGGCGGCAGGAGGCGGGACGATCGCGGTGCTCGGCAGTGGAATCGACACGGTTTACCCTATGTCGAACCGCCGCCTCGCGGGGTCAATTATCGGCGACGGAGGATGTATCGTAAGTGAGTATCCGCCGGGGGTTCCACCGTTGAAGTATCACTTCCCGGCTCGGAATCGGATAATCGCGGGTCTGTCCCGTGGGGTTGTCGTGGTCGAGGCGCCCAATGGATCCGGAGCGCTCATTACTGCCGACTTCTGCATAGAACAGGGCAGGGACCTTTTCGTGCACCGTACCGGGATTGAAGGCCCGAACTGCGGTGGTTGTGCATCGCTTTCCACCGACGGGGCCCGGATCATTGACGGAGCGGCCGACGTCCTCCGCGATTGGGAGCGAAGCGGGCGGCCGAACGTCGCGGCTCCGGGCGAGCGTCAGCTGCCGCTCGAGTTTTGCGAGGTGGGCACCGGCCCGCAGATCGGCCGGGCGATGGCGGTGCTTATGGAGCGGGAACTGAACGGCGAGATAACAAAACAGTTTGGAGCATTTTTCAGGAGAAGTGACTGATGGCTGAGAAGAAGGCGCACACCCTGCTTATCGTGGAGTCTCCCGCGAAGGCTAAAACTATAGAGAAATACCTCGGAAAAGGCTACGTGGTTGAGGCATCCATGGGGCATTTGATTGACCTTCCGAAATCCCGCCTGGCCATTGATGTAGACGACTCCTTCGAACCCGAGTATATCACTGTGCGCGGGAAGGCGAAGATTCTCAAGGATCTCACCAAGAAGGCAAAAAAGGCCGGACACGTGTTGCTGGCCTCGGATAACGACCGGGAAGGAGAGGCCATATCCTTCCATCTGCAACGTGCTTTTTTGGCGAAAGATCCAACTTTGAGCATCGAACGCATCGTGTTCAACGAGATAACTCCCACCGCTATCCGGGAGGCTGTAGCCCACCCGAGTCAGATTGACGATGAGAAAGTGAGCGCGCAGAAAGCGCGCAGAGTTTTGGACAGGCTGGTTGGGTATCACCTGTCGCCGATCCTGTGGAAAAAGGTGAAGAATGGTCTTTCCGCCGGACGTGTCCAGTCTGTCGCCCTGCGACTGATCTGTGATCGTGAGGCGGAGGTGGAAGCTTTCATTCCTGAGGAGTACTGGACGCTCGACGCGGAACTGTCCGCCGGCAAACACTCTTTTCGGGCGCAGCTGGTGAAATTCCGGGATGGCAAACCGGAAGTCAAGGATGAGGCAGCTGTGCAGGCGATTATTGCCTCTCTCGAGAAGCAGTCCTACGTAGTTTCCGACGTGAAGGAGAGCGAGAAAACGATCCGCCCACGGGCACCCTTCACAACGTCCCAGCTCCAGCAGACGGCGGCCAACCGGCTCGGTTTTACGTCGAAAAAGACAATGCAGGTCGCCCAGCAGTTGTATGAGGGCGTCAACCTCGGCTCCAATCGAATCGGGTTGATCACCTATATGCGCACCGATTCCACCCGTATTTCCCAGACCGCGATGGATGAAGTGCGCCGATTTCTCGCGGAGAATTACGCCGGCGAGCTTCCCCCCGAACCAAACAGCTACAGCGTCGGAAAGGGAGCGCAGGACGCCCACGAGGCCATTCGCCCCACGGTCGTCACCTACACTCCGGATGAGGTCAAAGAAAGTCTTACAAAGGACCAGCACCGGCTCTACTCCATCATCTGGGAGCGATTTGTTTCGAGTCAGATGATACCGGCTCGGACGAAGTCTGTTTCCGTCGACGTTGCTGCGGGCGAAGCAGTTTTCCGCGTTACGACAACTCGGACAGTCGAGAAAGGATTTCAGAGGGTTCTGAAAGTGCTGGGCACGCGGGAAAAGAACGAGAAGGTCCCGCATCTAGAAGTAGGCGATCCCCTCGACCTGGTCCAGCTGCTTTCTGAACAGCACTTCACTTTGGGGCCGCCCCGGTACACCGACGCGTCTATAGTAAAAACCCTCGAAGAGAAAGGTATCGGCAGACCGTCGACCTACGCCCCAATCATTTCGGTGCTGCTCGATCGATATTACGTCGTTCGAAAAAACAAGCAGTTAGTCGCTACAGTTCTCGGTCGGATAATAAGCGACATTCTCACCAGTTCCTTTCCGGAAGTGCTCGACGTCAACTTTACCGCCGACATGGAACGGCGGCTGGACCGGGTCGAAGACTCCAGGGAAGAGTGGGCAGACATGATCCGGAAGTTCTATAAGCCGTTCAAACACCGGGTGGACCACGTGATGGAAACGCTCGAATCGTTCAAGGGCGTCCTGGACGAACCGACCGACTGGGTGTGCGAAAAGTGCGGGCGGCCGATGGTAAAAAAACTCGGCCGTTACGGTTTCTTTCTCGCGTGCTCGGGATTTCCTGAATGCATGAATACCCGCTCCGTGCCACTCGCCGATTGCCCACGACCCGGGTGTGGAGGCAAAATCGTCGCCAGAAAGAAGCAGGGAGGCCGGGGAAAGGAGTTCTACGGCTGCACCAACTATCCGGAGTGCGACTTTATCAGCCACTTCAAACCGACATCAAGCAGCTGTCCGAAGTGCGGCTGGTTCCTGGTTGAAAAATCCGACAAGCGTAGAGGCACCTACAAAGCGTGCATCAATCCCGACTGCGACTACCTGCATTCGCACGAAGAGGAAGAAGCTCCCGAACTGGTGGAGGTTGAAGAGGAGGCATGAGCCGATCACGCGCCGACCTGTATCTTGACTACCTCATGAGTGTCCGCAATCTCTCAGAAGCGACTGTGAAGGCGTATCGACGAGACATCGGTTCGTTTCTGGATTGGATCGACGCCGCAGGCGTGAGCGAGTCGTCCGTCGATCTCGAGGCGGTCCGGGGATTCGTTGGACATCTCTCGCGGGAGAAGGCGGCGACCGCGACGATAAACCGCGCCATCTCGGCACTCAAGGGCTATTTCCGTTTTCAGATGCGTCAGGGATTCATCTCCGCTTCTCCGTTCGATGGAGTGCGAGGGATGAAGCGGTCGGGGAATCTCCCCAATTTTCTCTTTGAGGACGAAATCAAACAGGTTGTCGCAGTCGAGGGCGACGGATTTTCCAGGCGTCGGGATCGCGCCATCTTCGAGGTCCTCTACTCCACCGGCTGCCGCGTGGGTGAGCTGGTGAAGATGAACACCGGAGACGTCGACCGGTCGCGGGGACGCATACTCGTTCACGGGAAGGGGCGAAAGGACCGAATTGTGTTCATCGGCCGCGAGGCGCGAACCGCGTTGTCCGACTATCTGGCGATGCGACTGGAACGACTTCGCGTTGCGGGGCGTCTCGAAGAACCTGCGGTTTTTCTCAATCTCCAGAACATCCGTCTGACGCAGCGGGGCGTTGCCTCGATCCTCGAGCGCCGAATGACGGAGACCGGCATCGTCAAACACACCTCCCCGCACACGTTCCGGCATTCATTTGCTACCCATGTGCTTGACCACGGTGCCGACATCCGCGTGGTTCAGGAGCTTCTCGGTCACGCAAGTCTGTCCACGACGCAGGTTTACACACATCTCGGACTCGGCCGGTTAAAGGAAATCTACGCGCAGGCCCATCCTCACGCCGCGGTCCGCACCCGCAGTGAAGCGGGTTTCGGAACCACCAGCCGAGAAGCCGCGGGCTTTGCTGCGGCCGGAAAAAGCGACGTGCCGGACTCAGGCGATGCGGAATCGACAGACGGTATAAGGAAGTAGTATGGCGGCAAGAGACATTCACAGCACAACAGTGATCGCCGTAAGAAAGGACGGGCGAGTGGCGATGGCCGGAGATGGCCAGGTGACCATGGGTAACACGGTTATGAAATCGAACGCACGGAAGGTTCGACGCATCTATGAGGATCGGGTTCTGGTGGGGTTCGCCGGAGGAACCGCAGACGCATTTGCACTTTTCGAGCATTTCGAAATCAAGATCAAAGAGTACTCGGGCGACATAACCCGCGCGGTTGTCGAACTGGCCAAAGACTGGCGCACTGACCGCATGCTCCGCAGGCTCGAGGCTCTTCTGCTGGTCGCTGATCGGGACAAAACCTTTCTGCTTTCCGGCACGGGCGATGTCATCGAACCCGAGACGGGCGTGCTCGCAATCGGTTCAGGCGGACCGTACGCGCACGCTGCTGCCCTGGCATACCTCGAGTCATCATCGCTCTCCGCTCGTGAGATCGCTGAGCGCTCTCTCAAGATAGCCGGGAGCATCTGCATTT
>DATKUF010000155.1:0-19466 GCA_035530755.1 Spirochaetia bacterium
TGCGGTCGGCGTGATCGGCGTGGGAGTCTACCACGGCGCATACGTCGCCGAGGTAGTGCGTGCCGGGATCCAGTCCATTTCCCGGGGCCAGGTTGAGGCAGCCTATTCGCAGGGATTCAACTTCTGGTTGACAATGCGCTATGTTGTGCTGCCGCAAGCGGTAAGGGTCGTTCTGCCTCCGCTGACGAACCAGGCGATATTCCTCGTGAAGAACACATCGGTGCTCGCCATGGTCGCCGGGGGCGACCTGATGTACCAGGCCGACTCATGGGCTGCCGACAGTCTGAACTACGGTCCCGCATACGTCGTAACCGGGCTGCTTTATCTGGCTATCTGTTTTCCGCTCTCCCGAGTCGCCCGCCGCCTTGAGACTCGAACCGAGGCACGCGCATGATCGGTGGACTTCTCAAACTCGAGAATCTGCTTTTCGTGCTGCAGGGCCTCGAGATCACGGTTATCATTTCCGTAGCGAGCATCGGTCTGAGCCTGATTTTCGGCACGATCCTCGGAATCGCCCGCCACTCGAAACTGAAATTCTCCGCAAAATTCGCCGGTACCTACGTGGAAATTGTTCGCAACATTCCCAACCTGCTTTTCATCTTCGCGATTAGATTTCTGACGCCGCTACCTCCGATTCAATCGGCGGTGGTCGCGTTCACTATTTTTACGAGCGCCGCGATAGCTGAGATTGTTCGAGGCGGACTCAACTCCATCGGTGCAGGACAATGGGAGGCGGCGCGTTCACAGGGATTTACGCGGTTCAAACTGCTGGTATATATCGTTCTTCCCCAGGCGTTTCGAAACATGATTCCTCCGTTGGTGTCTCAGTTCATAACCGTGGTGAAGGACACATCGTTCGTCTGGGCTGTAGGAATCGAAGAGCTTACCGGCAAGGGGATGATACTCATGGGGAAATTTGGCAAGCCGGTGCAGGTCTTCATGATGTTCGGAACAATTGCCGCACTCTATTTTCTCATGAACTACACTTTGTCGGTGCTGGCGCGGAAGCAGCAGGTGCGCATGATCCATCAGGGAACTTAGTCCCCGCAGCTCTCGGCCTCCAATTCTTACTGTTTCAGTGCAACATTCTCGCCTGCGTAAGCGTCGTATGTAAAGAAAGGACGTACGATGGAAACCGTGAAGCCGGACAGGAGCCAAAACGGGCAGCCCGCATGGACCGACGCATTGAAGCCCTTCGAAAAGCCTGACCCGGCAAGAGCATTCTGGCAGCTTTCAAATACGCTCATCCCCTACCTGGGCCTTCTCGCGCTCATGTACTTCACAACGCGATGGCACTTTCCAGTGTGGTTGACTCTTCTCCTGAGTATACCGGCCGGCGCGCTGCTCGTTCGCCTGTTCATTTTCTTCCACGACTGCGTTCACGGCTCCTACCTTCGATCGAAGCGAGGACTACGGATTCTTGGAACTATTCTGGGGATACTCACATTCACACCCTTCGCAGAATGGAGGTACAGCCACGGCGTGCATCATTCTACCTCCGGAAATCTGGATCGCCGCGGTACGGGGGACGTGTGGACTATGACGGTTGACGAATACGCCGCGTCGAATCGTGGACGTCGATTTCTGTATCGACTCATTCGAAATCCGTTCGTGATGTTCGGGTTCGGACCGATCGCGGTGTTTCTTGTAAAGAATCGATTTCCGAATCAAAAATCCGGGCGACGTCAGGCCGCAAGTGTGCTGATAACCGACCTCGCCATATGCGCAATTGTCGTTGCCGCAACCCTGACAATAGGAATCAAGACCTATCTCCTGATCCAGCTTCCGACCATCTACCTGGCGGGTGTCGCAGGAATCTGGCTCTTCTACGTGCAACATCAGTTCGATCCGTCGTACTGGGCGCGAACCAACGACTGGGGTTCAATGGACGCTGCGCTGCAGGGAAGCTCCTACTACAAACTTCCGAAAATTCTTCAATGGATAAGCGGGAATATCGGATTTCATCACATCCACCATCTTCGACCCCGCATACCCAACTACAATCTCCAGCGCTGCCTCGAACTGATTCCGCAGTTGCGGCTCGAAGACCCGCTGACATTCGGAAGGAGCTTGCGGTCGGTTCGACTCAACATCTGGGACGAAGAAGCGAATCGGCTTCTCAGTTTCCGGTCTCTTTCGACTCGCCTGAAATCACGTCCGAAGCTTGCCTGATCAGTTGTTGTGGGCAAATCTTGCATTTCATCTCGAATCGGATAGACTCTACCACAAGAGGTGGAACGAATGGCCGGTGAACAGCCGATCTTTTCCGAGAACGTTCTGAAGGACTACATGAACCTGCACGCGGTGGTCGTCGAGATGAAGTACTCATTTCTGAAGCTCGTCCTCTCGCCGAGTGCCACCGAGGCGATGAAGCAGGAGCTCAAAGAACGTCTGATTGCGATAGCCGATCTCATAAACACTCACTTTGTAGCGCTTGCCGGTAAGGACGTGAACTCATTCAATCTGGATGATTTTGAGCGGCGTGAGCAGATCTTTGCCAGGCAGGTCCGAAGTTCAGCCGAACAGTTCCTGAAAACGGTCGCAAAAATATCTCCGGTACGGATTAAGTACAGCGCCGATCCGGTTGCCGAAAAGACTATCGACGAAAAACTCTCAGAGGCCAGGATCTTCGATCACCCGGCGCTTGAACGGCAGAAAATCGATTCATTGGGGCACTTCGAGCGCTATCTGCTGGATCGGGTCTATGTACCCGCCGCCAAGGATGAAAAGCTGGAACGCACCGCTAAGGTGGAAAAAGAGCTTCTCGAGCTGAAAGTGCGGAATTTCGTAGATCGTCTGGTCGGACTGCATCCGGAGAACCCGGACATCCTTTTCAAGATGAGCGCGAAACTCGAGAACGCGGCATCGCACGGCGCTCGCGTCAACGTGGTTGCCGGGGTCGAGCGGGCTCTGGACGATAGGCTCAACTCGAACGAGTTGTACATAAAAGTGGATGACCGGTACAACGTGTCCATCTTCTACAATCAGGACAACGCGCGGCTCGAGCTCACAATTCTGCTCGCGGAGAGCGTTTCGGCGGACGGAATCGCCTACGCAGGAACTATCGAAGGAGAGACGCGGGTTGGGGTTAATCGTGTTCACGTTCTCGTTCGTGATCCGGTCGCGTCGGGTGAACGCGGACGCATGACCCTCGATGAATACCGTGCCGCCTACCAGAGGTTTCTCGAACTAACCGACCTTGACCGGCTCTACAGATTCTGCCTGGCCATGGTCCAGAAGCACCGCGGTGACGAAGCGGAAAAAAGCCGGCGCGTAGACGAGGAGATGAAAAACCGAGTCTCGAACGCGCTTGATGATCTATTGTAGACGGATCGGTCGGTCGGTGCCGGTCAGGCCCTCTACATGGACGACGATTGCGTGTTCTTCGACCCCGTTGTTGCCGTAGCCAAGCACGTTCCAGGCTGCCTGCATCGGCTGCCTGATTCCCTGTGTGTCGGTCGCCCGGGACATCAGGGTATATTGACCCGCTGATTGTGGCGTCCACCGATATTGCCATTGCTTCCACGCCCACCGCTCTCGTGGACCGACAAGTTGCGCGTTGTCCCAGCTCGAACCCCCATCCACGGAGATTTCCACGCCCGCGATGTCGTTCTCCCCTCCATAGGCGACCCCGCCTATGGTCACGCTGTCGCTTCGGTCGGCCTCATTCGACCGCAGCTGGACCCGCTCGCCGGCGAGCGGGCTCGTGATGAAGCTCTTCAACGGGATTGACGTTACCGGAACTCCGTCCGAAGGTGCCTGCCCTTCAGAGTAGATGCGGTAGACGTTGTCCATGAAATGGCCCGCTTGAGGCCTGTCGGTGACCGTAATGCGCACGAGCCACTTCACGCAGTTGGCCCCGGTCCATCCGAGCGGGAGCCCGCGAAGCGGATATCCGTGTTCAGGGGGAAGTTCGACGCCGTTCATCTCATATGCGAGAAGGGTCGAGGAGAGCGCTTTGTCGATCGGAATGCTGCGAATGAAGCTGTTTTTCACGCGGCCGCTCGGATCGCTCAGGCCTGCGAAGGCGACGTGGCGCGAATTGCCAGTGAGGCCGACTTTTCGCAACAGATCGCCGAGCCAGACTCCGGCCCACACGGCGTTTCCTACTCCGCCGGTTGTCCACGGGTTCCCTCGCGCGGGTTTCCTGAGAAGCGCGCGTCCGTTGCCTGAGCACTCGATCGCGTTCGCCACTGTGACCTTCGGAAGTCTCAGTATCTCCTCGTAGCTCCACGCCGTGGCGTTTTCCACTTCTCCGTCGATCGACAGTTTCCAGGTTTCTATCGGTATCGGCTCGGTCAGTACCTGACTCTGATTTCGGCTGAAGAACTCGTTATTCCTCGTCGTCCACGAACGAAGGGACTCAATCCGCGTCTCCGCGTTCAGTGGGTTTTCGGTCATCACTTTGAAGTCTTTCTTCATCTTCGCCGCACCTCTTGTGACTGGTCGATCAATTCGAAAGTAACCAACTCGACGCAATTCAGCAACAGAAACTGGTCGTGGGCCGTTCCAGCGCGGCCCATTGTGCGACGATAGTCGGATCGAGCAGGAGGGTTGCGGAGACAGTCGCGGGAAATCGTGGTAGAGTAATCGAAACCCAAGCCAAACATGGAGGCCTATCATAATGGAGAACTTTCGTTTCTCTATGCCCACGCAGATCATCTTTGGAAAAGATACCGAGAGCGAGTCGGGAGCCGAAATCGCAAAAATCGCAAAACGGGTGCTCTTCCATTACGGAAGCGGGAGCATAAAAAAGAACGGCGTGTATGATCGCGTCGCCGCGTCGCTCAAGAAAGCCGGCGTCGAATATGTAGAGCTCGGCGGCGTTCTGCCCAATCCACGGCTCAGTCTGGTCAACGAAGGAATTCGGCTCTGTCGCGAGAAGAAGCTCGACGCGGTCCTCGCCGTCGGCGGAGGCAGTGTCATCGACTCCGCGAAGGCGATCGCAGTCGGCGTCCCCTATTCGGGTGATGTCTGGGACTTTTATGCGGGCAAGGCAGAACCGAAGGTGACGATTCCTGTCGGGGTCGTTCTGACGATTCCTGCGGCCGGAAGCGAATCCAGCAAGAGCTCGGTGATCACGAAGGAGGAGGGCAGTCTCAAACGCGCGATTGATATCGACCTCATCAAGCCGGTTTTTGCAATAATGAATCCTGAGTCATCCTTCACCCTTCCACCCTACCAGACTGCATGCGGTGCTGCGGACATCATGGCGCACATTATGGAACGCTATTTTACCAACGCGAAAGATGTCGATTTTACCGACCGCCTCTGCGAGGCAACGCTGAAGACTGTCATCCACAACATACCTGTAGTCATGCAGGAACCCGCGAACTACGCGGCGCGCGCGCAGATCATGTGGGCGGGCGCAGTAGCCCACAACGATCTTCTGAGCACCGGCCGAATCGGCGACTGGGCATCGCACCAGATCGAGCATGAGCTTTCCGCGCTCTACGATGTCGCGCACGGTGCCGGGCTTTCGGTGGTATTCCCGGCATGGATGAAGTACACCTACACCCACGACGTGAACCGATTCGTGCAGTTCGCCGTGCGAGTCTGGGGAGTCGAGCAGGATTTTGCCGATCCCGGCCGGACTGCGCTCGCCGGCATCCGTTGCCTTGAAGAGTTCTGGACGAGTATCGGACTTCCGGTCCGGATGAAAGAGCTTCCAATTCCAACAGATCGGATCGACGAGATGGCTGCACGAGCCGTATCTCATGGAAAGGTTGGATCATTCGTGCCAATCAAGAAGTCCGAGGCCACAGCGATACTGAAGCTCGCTGTCTGAAGAAAGCGAATACCGCCGCGCACAATCTCGTGGAGGTCGGCGGCACCGGCCTCCACGTTCGACCTTGCGCGCAACTATCCGTTCACGCATAATATCCCATCCTGTACCAAATTGGAGAACCCACATGAAGAAATCGTTTTTCGCGCTCGTGCTCCTGTTGTCGATCGCGGCACTTGCATTCAGCGCCGGGCAGAAGGAGTCGACCGGCGGGGACCAGTCGCTGGCCGCGGTCAAAGAAAAGGGAAAACTGGTCCTGGGGCTCGACGACGCCTTTCCCCCCATGGGATATCGGAACGATAATAACGAGATTGTCGGGTACGACATCGATCTCGCCAAAGAGACCGCCAAACGGCTCGGGATTCAGCTTGTGACCCAACCCATCGACTGGAACGCAAAAGAACAGGAGCTGAACACCGGCAAGATCGACTGCATCTGGAACGGCTTCACCATCACCGAAGACCGAGCCAAAGTGATGTCGTTTACCAAACCCTACCTCCGCAATTCACAGGTGCTCGTTGTCAAGAAGGATGCTCCCTACAGTACTCTGGCGGATCTCAAGGGAAAAACTGTCGGACTGCAGGCGGGTTCATCTGCCGCTGACGCGCTCGATTCAGCCGCCTCCTTCAAGAGTTCGCTGAAGAACGTGGTGGAGTTCAAAGACAACCTGACCGCCGTGATGGACCTGGAGATCGGCGGAGTAGACGCGGTGCTCATGGACCTGATAGTCGCCAATGACAATATCAAAAGGTCCGGGAAGGATTTTCGCGTCCTCAAGGAGTCTCTCGCGGCCGAGAACTATGGCGTCGGTTTCAGAAAAAACGACCTGGCGTTACGTGACGCGGTTCAGAAGACTTTGGAGGCCATGGCGGCGGACGGTACGCTCGCCACGATAACCACCAAATGGTTCGGGTCTGATATTTCGGTGGTCGGGAAGTAGACGGAAACGGGCATGGCAAAGCTCCTGGGGGCGATGTTAACGGGAACTGTTGTTTCTCTGGAAATATTCTTTCTCACTCTCGTGATTTCGCTCCCGCTTGCCCTGCCCGTCGCTCTCGGACGCCGGTCGAAATCGAAACTGATTCGGGGCCCGGTGAGCGCCTACGTCCTCGTCATGCGAGGCACCCCGCTGATACTCCAGATCATCTTCGTCTATTTTGCACCCTACTATCTGCTGGGTGTCTCTTATGACCGCTTCGTCGCGGTGATCCTGGCGTTCGCCGTGAACTACGCCGCCTACTTTGCCGAAATCTACCGCGGTGGAATCGACGCCATTCCGAAGGGGCAGTGGGAAGCGGCGAAAGTTCTGGGTCTCAACCGCAGCCAGACATTCATCCATATCGTTCTTCCGCAGGTAATCCGACGCATCCTGCCCGCCAGCTCCAACGAGGTCATGACCCTGGTAAAGGATACCGCGCTCGCTCAGACCATCGGCGTAGCGGAGCTATTCCGCGCCGCCCAAAACGCGTCCGCCCGGCAATTCTCGACTATGCCGATCTTTCTGGCCGGAGTATTCTACTTTGTGATGAACTGGATCGTGACGGTCGCCTTCGAAGCTGCCGAACGGAAAATGTCCTACTACAAGATTTGAGTCGGGGGATCGTCGTGCGAAAGAGAGGGACGGGTACCATGAAGACCTCACCGGTCGCCGCAATCGGAATCCTGCTATTACTGGGCTGCGCCGCAGCTTCGGTCGCGCAAGACGCTACGCCCGCGCAGAACGGCCCGCCGGCGCCGCTTCCGTTTCCGCTGCATGTACCCGAAGGATTCAGCATCAGCCTCGTCTCCGACCAGATCCGTGGTGCACGGTTTCTCGCCGTCGCGCCCAACGGCGATGTCCTGGTTTCCCTGATATCGCGCGGGCAGGTTGTAGCGATTCACCCGGGTGACAGGGTAAGTGCACCGCCGCAGATCGTTGCGAACGGACTTTCGCGGCCGAACGGTGTGGCGTTTCGCGGCGACGATCTGTACATAGCGACATGGACCGGGGTAGTTCGCATTCGCAACTACGGCTCGGGCAACAGGCGGATTGAGGTGCTTTTCGACGACATGCCGAGAAACGGCGGCCACACCGCGCGAGCTATCGCACTCGCAAATGATGGAACCATCTACGTCTCATCCGGCTCGACCTGCAATGTATGTACCGAGAATGATCCACGACTCGCGACGATTCTTCGGTACAGCCCCGGAAATGCGACACCCGGTGGTGCCGGGACCTACGTCGGGGCCATCTACGCGCGGGGTCTCCGCAACGCCAGCGGCCTCGCTTTAGACGATACGGGGCAACTCTGGGCGGTGGTAAATCAAAGGGACAACTTGACCCCATCGCATGACAATCTCCCGCCGGACGAGCTCGATCGCGTAGTCGAGGGGGCGAACTACGGATGGCCATACTGCTACCCGATCGACGACAGAAGAGTGCCGAATCCCGAGTTTCCGGGCGCTGTCTGTGGTCAATACTTACCGACAAGCTGGAATTTCCAGGCCCACTCCGCACCGCTGCAGGCGCTCTACTACCCCGCGCCTGGCGCAATGTTGCCCGACGACGAGTCCGCCTTTCCTGCCGAATTTCGCGGGTCCCTCTTCGCGGCATTCCACGGTTCGTGGAACCGACAGCCACCTACGGGTTACAAGGTCATCGTCGTCCATTTCAAGGACGGAAGGCCCGCAGCGGAAGAGGACTTCGTTACCGGATGGCTCACCGCCGACAACCGCGTTCTTGGGCGGCCCGTCGGTATCGCAGTCGCGGCCGACGGTTCCCTCTACGTAAGCGACGACACCGGATTGCTGTTTCGCGTGAGCTATAAGGCGCGATAGTCCGCAGCGGCACTCGCGGTTATAACCCATTCGGGCTATCATTTGACAAATTCCCCTAACCCGATTAGAGTACTAGGTAGTTTTCCCACACATTCAAGGAGGATTCAATGAAAAAGGTATCGGCCGTCCTACGTGTGTCCGCATACGTGGGTCTGGCGCTGGCGACCGTCCTGTTTCTCGCCGCATGCGGCGGAGGAAACACAAAGGCCGCCCAGTCTAACGTGATCAAGATTGGTGTATTTGAGCCGATGACGGGTGCGAATGCCGCGGGCGGGGCGATGGAGGTCGAGGGCATCAAACTTGCCAACCAGCTCAATCCGACCGTTACTATCGGGGGAAAAGAGTACAAGGTAGAGCTTGTCGTCGCTGATAACAAGTCGGACAAAGTCGAAGCAGCCAACGCTGCCCAGCGTCTTGTCGACCAGGAAAAGGTGACGGTCGTACTCGGTTCGTGGGGCTCCTCCCTGTCGATGGCCGCCGGCCCGATAGTGAAGGATGCGAAAGTCCCGGCAATTGGGCTTTCCTGCACCAACCCGCTCGTGACCAAAGGCAACGACTACTATTTCCGCGTTTGCTTTATCGATCCGTTCCAGGGCACGGTAATGGCAAACTACGCGTTCAGCCAGACGAAGGCAAAAAAAGCGGTCATTATCCGGGAAGTATCGAACGACTATTCGGTAGGCCTCGCGAAGTTCTTTGCCGACAGTTTCAAAAAGCTCACCGGAGACGACAAGGCGATTCTTGCTGAGCTCAATTACAACACCGGGGACCAGGATTTTTCCGCGCAGCTCACCGAAGCGAAGAGCCTCAATCCGGATGTTATCTTCGCGCCGGGAAACTATACCGAAAGCGCGCTGGTCGTGAAGCAGGCGCGCGAGCTGGGAATCAAGACGCCGTTCCTCGGAGGTGACACCTGGGAAACCCCGGAGTTCATCGACGTGGGCAAGGCCTCGGTCGAAGGAACCGTCTTTTCGACCTTCTTTGCCACCGAAGTTCCCATTACCGAAACGAGCAAGATTTTCCTCGACGCGTACCGCAAACAGTACAGCAAGGAGCCTGCAGCGGTAACGGCGCTTGGATTTGACGGTTACCTCGTGGCACTCGACGCATTGAAGCGCGCCGGAACAACCGATGGAGCCAAGCTGCGCGATGCGATTGCGGCGACGAAGGATTTCCCGGGGGCCGCGGGCATGATCACCCTCGACGCAAACGGGGATGCTTCAAAGAGCGCGGTCATAAAGACGGTCAAAGACGGCAAGTTCACCTATCTTACTACCGTCCAACCGATGTAGTGAGGGTGACCGACACCTGACTACTCTTGTGCGCCCGCGAAGGAGTTGTTCCGCCGCGGGCGCTCGCATTTTGTAAACCTTTTTCGAGGATTGAGCCATGTCATCGTCCCTTATTCTGCAGAACCTCGCCAATTCGCTCAGTCTGGGAAGTCTCTACGCCCTGATTGCCATTGGTTACACCATGGTCTACGGGATCCTCAGGCTCATCAATTTCGCGCACGGTGACATCTTCATGCTGGGCGCCTACATCGCATTCTACGCGGTGAGCATGTTTCTTATGCCCTGGTATGCGGGGTTCGTCGTTGCGATAGGACTCACCGCCCTGTTCGGGATACTTCTCGAACGCGTCGCCTACCGGCCCCTGCGGGACTCGCCGAGAATCTCGGTGATGATCAGCGCCATCGGCGCTTCATTTCTTATCGAAAACCTCGGAATCGTGATCTTCGGCGGCAGGCCGAAAGGTTTTCCCGTGCCGGATCTGTTCGGCACCGTCGTTCATCTCGGCTCGGTTTCCATTGTAAGCGTGAGTCTGTTCATTCCCGTTTTTACCTTCGCGATTCTCGCTGTTCTGCTCTGGATCGTGAACCACACCAAGACCGGAATGGCCATGCGTGCAACTTCGACGGATCTCGACGCGGCCAGAATCATGGGGATCGATGTGAACCGTGTGGTGTCGTTCACCTTTGGTGTCGGCTCCCTTCTCGCTGCGCTGGGCGGGATCATGTGGACGCTCAAGTACCCGCAGCTCAATCCCCTCATGGGCATCATGCCGGGATTGAAATGCTTCATTGCCGCGGTAATCGGCGGGATCGGAAACATCATGGGCGCGGTCCTGGGAGGGTTTCTGCTCGGGTTCATCGAAATCATGATCGTGGCCTTTCTCCCGGACCTGAGCGGCTATCGTGACGCGTTCGCGTTCGTGCTGCTGATTGTCGTACTGCTCGTGAAGCCTTCGGGACTCCTCGGCAAACACCAGGCGGAGAAGGTGTAACATGATGAAACGCAACCATTTGTACACTATGATCGCAGTGGCGATCGCGGTTCTTTTCGTCGTTTATGCCGACAACAACTTCGATCCATTCGTGCTGCGTGTTTTCAATCTGTGTGCGATCTACGTCGTGCTCGCGGTATCTCTCAATCTGGTAAACGGATTCACGGGGCTCTTCTCGCTTGGACACGCCGGGTTCATGGCCGTCGGGGCCTACGTATCGGCTCTTCTGACAATGACTCCGGATCAGAAGGAAATGAATTTCTTCCTGGCTCCCATCGTGCCCTGGCTTCACGATATTTCGTTGCCCTTTCTGCCCGCGCTTCTCATTGCCGGTCTGGTTGCTGCGCTCTCAGGCGTCCTCGTCGGCGCTCCCGTGTTGCGCCTTCGTGACGACTACCTCGCAATAGCGACGCTTGGATTCGCAGAAATCATTCGCGTGGTAATTACCAACGTGCAGACGGTGACCAACGGCGCGCTCGGGCTGAAGGGGCTTCCGAAATATGCCACCACATTCTGGGTCTGGGGCGCTGCGGCGGTTTCCGTTCTCTTTATGGTGTTCCTCATCCGATCGAGCTATGGGCGAGCAATCAAGGCGGTGCGGGATGACGAGATCGCCGCTGAAGCGATGGGGATAAACGTCTTCCGCGTGAAACTCGCAAGTTTCACTGCATCAAGTTTCATGGCCGGTGTGGGAGGGGCCCTCCTGGGCCACGTGCTTACCACCATCGACCCGAAGATGTTCACTTTCCTTCTCACCTTCAACATTCTCCTCATCGTGGTAATTGGCGGCAACGGAAGCATCACCGGGTCGGTGATCGCGGCCATCGGGGTGACCGTTCTGATGGAGCTCCTGCGCTTTCTCGACGGTCCGATGAATCTGCTCATCTTCAAGACCGACGGCCTGCCGGGACTTCGGATGGTCGTCTTTTCCATAATGCTCATGGCTATGGTCATCTACCGACAGCGGGGTCTCATGGGAAACAGGGAGTTCAGCTGGCAGATGGTTGCCGATGCGGCCGCACTCCCGCGCTCCTGGATAGCGGCGGTGAAGAGGCGCGCGCGCAGGACGGGAGGCAAGTGATGCTTCAGACCGACAACGTCAGCATGCGGTTCGGGGGGCTCAATGCCGTCGCAGATTTCTCCGTGACTGTTGAAAAAAACGAAATCGTTGGGCTCATCGGGCCCAACGGAGCCGGAAAAACAACTGCCTTCAACATGATAACCGGGGTCTACACGCCGACAAAGGGACGCATTCTATTTGAAGGGTCCGACATCACCGATCTGAAGCCGCACAGCATAACTGAGCGTGGAATCGCCCGCACATTTCAGAACATTCGACTTTTCAAAGAGATGACGGTGGTCGACAATGTGTTGACCGCCTGCCACATGCGTATCAATACCAACATGTTCGAGGCAACAATGCATCTTCCCGGCTATCTGCGCCGTGAAAAGGAAGCCCGGGAGTTCACCGCGAGCCTTCTCGATGCGGTGGGTCTGTCCGCCGCAGGAGGCGAACTGGCGGTCGGTCTTCCCTATGGCAAACAGCGTCGTCTGGAAATTGCACGCGCTCTGGCCACGCGGCCGAAGCTGCTGCTTCTCGACGAGCCGGCGGCCGGGATGAATCCGCAGGAATCGAAGGATCTGATGGAATTCATTGTTCGGATTCGCGACGAGTTTGATCTGACAATTCTTTTGATCGAGCACCACATGCAGGTCGTCATGGGCATCTGCAAGCGGATGTATGTGCTCGACTACGGGCTCACCATCGCCCACGGAACACCGGACGAAATTCGAAAGGACCCGAAGGTGATCGAAGCCTATCTGGGAGTCGAGTAATGCTTACGATAAAGAATCTTTCAGTGCACTATGGCGGTATCCACGCGCTTCAGGGGATCGATCTCGAGGTTCCGGACGGGAAAATTGTCTCGCTCATCGGCGCGAACGGTGCGGGCAAGAGCACTACGCTGAAGACCATCATCGGCCTGGTCAAAGCGTCTGGTGGATCAGTCCTGTGGAACGGTGAGGAACTGGTCGGCGCAGGAACCAAGAGTATCGTGGCGCGCGGTGTCGTGCTGGTGCCCGAAGGGCGTCACGTTTTCCCGAATCTGACCGTGGGCGAGAACCTGACTCTCGGCGCGTATACTCGCAGCGACCGGGATGGCGTTGCCCGGAGCCGCGAAAAGGTCTTTTCCCTTTTCCCGCGTATGAAAGAGCGCACGAAACAGAAAGCAGGCACGCTCTCCGGCGGTGAGCAGCAGATGCTCGCCGTGGGGCGCGCGCTCATGTCCCAGCCACGTCTTCTCATGATGGACGAGCCCTCCCTCGGTCTTGCCCCGATTGTGGTGAAGATGATCTTCGACATCATTCGCGAGATCAACCGTGAGGGCGTTACCGTCCTTCTCGTTGAGCAAAATGCCAAGGCAGCCCTGGAGATATCCAATTACGGCTATGTGCTGGAAACCGGGCGGATAACCGTCCAGGCAGACGGGCGGACGCTGCTGGCCGACGACCGGGTGCGCCAGGCCTATCTCGGAGAAGCTGTCTAGGCGCCGCGGCTACGCACTCAGATACTCCAGTGCGCTGAGTGCCGCAATGGTACCGTCGCTGACCGCCGTGGTGATCTGACGATACCGCTTCTGGCGTGCGTCTCCCGCTGCAAAGACTCCGGCGACATTCGTGGCCATCGACTCGTCGGTGATGATTTCGCCGTTCTTGTTCGTTTCGACGAATTGGGCGCACCGCTCGGTTCGTGGTGTGTAGCCGATAAAGACAAATGCGCCGGTGGCCGGAATGATCGACTCCTCCCCGTCACGCCTGCTTTTCACCCGCACTGCAGTCAACGAATCGTCCCCGATAAATTCTTCGATCTGTGACTCCATCACGAACGCGATCTTCGGATTTCGTTGTGCCTCTTCAATCGCGTGTGCATATGCCTGGAACCAGTCGAACTGGTGGACGATCGTCACCTTCTTCGCGTAACGGGTGAGAGAAACGGCCTCTTCGAGGGCGGAGTTGCCTCCGCCGACCACGACAATCTCCTCTCCGGTGAAAAAGTCGCCGTCGCAGGTGGCGCAGTAGGAGATACCCTTGCCGCGAAGCCGGGTTTCGCTTTCGAGTCCGAGCGTGCGCGGCTCACCTCCGACGGCAATGATAACCGCCTTTGCATGGACCGTCTCTTCACTTGTCTCGAGCCGTTTCGTACCGTTCGCGAGATCGAGCTCGGTAATTCGCGTATTGGACCGGACATCGCAGCCGAACTCCTCGGCCTGTCGTCTCATCGTCGCGGCGAGCTGGTATCCGGAGAGCTCCGGAAGTCCGGGATAGTTGGCGACCGCATGGGTGAGGATTACCTGCCCCCCCACCGTCGCGTGGTCGAGGATCAGCACGCGCTGTTTCGCACGCGCCAGATAGATCCCGGCTGTCAGTCCGGCGGGTCCGCCGCCTATTATTGCGACGTCGTACTCTCTCATGGTTTCAAATCACTTCATCGAGAATTGTAGTGATCTGGTCTTTCGCCTGGACGCTCGATGTGGCCTTTGCAACTTTGCCGTCTTTGAAGTAGACCGTGAACGGAAGACCACGGAAGTTCCGGCATTCAGGAAGCGCGCGAATGAAGTCTGATTCCGGGCTGTCAAACGCCATGTCGCGGAATGCAACGTGCTGGTACTTCTCGGACTTTTGAAGTTCCTCCATAGCACCATAAACGGGCACGCACATCGGACCCATCCGGCCGCAGCAGACCATGACAGCCTTTTCTTCTGTGACCAGCTCCTGCAGCTCCTTCGCGGTTTCTACGTGTTTGAGATTGGTGGGAAGGGTCATGATTCACTCCTTATATATATTCTAAGCTATATAGTAGGCAGCATATATAAAGATGTCAAGGGGAATTTGCTGCATCGATGCCGTGCTGCGCCCATTGTGCAATCGGGATTGGTTGATTAGGCTTGAAGAAGGGCCCGATAACGTGAAGGAGACATACATGGGCGAAACAAGATTCGACCTTAGCGCCGCGAACGCGGAAACGAGGATTCGGCTTGTCGCGGCACTCCGTGGCAAAGGCGCTCATCTCAGCTTCGACGATGCTATCCACGATTTTCCGGCGGATATCATGAACGAAAAGCCGAATAACGTACCCTATTCGTTCTGGCACCAACTCGAGCATATTCGGATTACGCAGTGGGATATATTGAAGTACATCGCGGACCCGAATCACCGCTCACCAGAGTGGCCTGCCGGCTACTGGCCGGCGCAGTCGGCGCGCGCGGACGGCGCAGCGTGGCAAAAGACCCTGAAACAGTACCATGCCGATCTTAATGCGCTCGTCGCGCTCGTCGAAGATCCGGCCGCCGAGCTTCTGGCGCCGGTCGCCCACATGGAGAACCGCAGCATCATGCGCTCGACCATGATTATTGTCGACCACACGGCGTACCATCTGGGCGAGTTTGTGATGGCCCGGCAGATCCTCGGCTACTGGAAGTCGGAACTCAGCTCTTGATTTTCCTTCGCCGGAGTTCCATAGTGAGTCTCATCTCTGCCCGTTGTTACAAGGCCGTATAAGCCGGGCATCTCAATCGAATAACAGTCTGTCGGGGTGAGCCATGTGGGGATTCGCATCGAAGAGTGGGACGACCGTCGTCTGCACTCTTCTCTTCGTAATCATCGGGTCAGTTTTCCTCCTCTCAGGATGCGATCAGGCGCGGAGCTCTCAGTCTTCCCGGTCCGGAGATCCCACGAATTCCGCGCCGGCTGTCGCAAAGTCTGCGACGAACGGCGCGAACGGTGCGCCCGCCTCGCGGGATGCCAGAATCGAAACGCGAACTCGGTCGGTGCTGGTTGGCGGAAGGCTCGAGCCGAAAACCCGTGTCCAGCACACGGTCCCGGTCGACGGTCTGGTTCGAACCGTTCAGGTCACGCCGGGGATGCACGTTGCCGAGGGGGATTCACTTTTTACCGTACAGCGCAACGATGTGGGGCAGACATATCTGCCGGCGCCTGTGACCGCGCGAGTTGCAGGCATTGTGTCGCAGGTGGACGTGATCGCGAACCGTGAGGTGAAGCCGGGCGATCCGGGGGTCACCGTGATCGGATCCGACGGCTATCTCCTCGAAGCGGCTATAAGCGATCGCGACGCCTACAGCGTTCGGATCGGACAGACTGTCGAGGCGCGGGCTCCGAATGGAACCATTTTTTCGGGCACTCTCGCGGTGCGAAGCCCGGAGCCGGACTACGAAACGGGACTCTTCTCCCTTACATTTGAATTTTCCAACGCCGAAAATGCCTTCATTGGTCAGTTTCTCCTCGTCAGCGTGCCGACTGAAGTGAGCCGCGGGATTTTCCTGCCGCGTGACGCGGTTGTCCGGCGGTCCAATCGCAGCTACGTATGGGTAGTCACGGGCGACGGCAAGCTTTCCCGTCGTGACATCAAACCGGGGGAGGTGGTCGGCGACGAAGTCCGGGTGGAGTCCGGGATTTCATCGGGAGAACGGTATCTTGTCCGCCCTACCGGTCGCGAGCGGGATGGCGCGAATTTCGCCGGGAGCAGATAACATGCTCGACCAGATATTCCGTCGAAAGTCGGTATTCCTGCTCTTTGTCGCGCTGCTGTGCGCTCTTGGCGCGGTGTTGCTGACGAGGCTTCCGGTCCAGCTCTATCCGCAAACCCAGCGACCGCGCATCTCTCTTCGAGTCAATCATGCCGGGTATTCCGCACTCGATTTCTCGCGCCAGTACGGCGCGGATATCGAAGCGCGTCTGCTTGCAGTCGGCGAAGTGGACACACTCGAGGCGGTCTACGAAGACGATTCGAGCAGCTTCACGCTGACGTTCAACTGGAGCGTGGAAAGCGAAACCGCGAAGGCGAGCGTCGAGTCGGCGATGAACACGATTGAGACGATACTTCCATCGGACATCCGCAACGACTACACGGTTCGCTTCTTTGCGGGAGAGAATGCAGGATTTCTGCTGCTCGGGCTTACTTCGGTTTCGACGCCGCCGGATCAGCTGTACGGGATACTCAAGACGTCGATCGAACCCGAGCTTACGCAGGTCGAAGACGCCGAGCTCGTCGAGATCTACAACATTGAAGATCTCGAGGTGAAGGTGGAGGTCCGACAGGCCGACATGCTGGCCTACGGGCTCACGATCGTCGACGTCGATGCGGCGATGACCTCAGGTTATCTGCCCGATCCGGTCGGGAATCTCGCTGAAGGGACTCGCCGGTACATCGTCCGTCACACGAAAGACATCGACTCGGTCCGGGATGTCGGCAAAATCATCATTGTCGAGCGGGGAAACGTACTGGTTCGCCTGCAGGACATTGCCGACATCTCGATTGCGTACGCCCCGCCTTCGCAGGCGCTCGTGATTGACGGGCAGTCGGCAGTTCGAATCAACGCCACCCCTAAGGACGGGGGCAACATCCGCAAGATGTCGGAAGACATCCAGCAGATCCTCACTCGAGCACGGGCGGCAGGTGTACTTCCTTCGGATACCGTTTTCCAGCTTTACCTCGACCCCGCACAGTATATCAATCGCTCGATCCAGAATGTCGTCCGGTCCGCGCTGCTCGGGGCGTTGCTTGCGATGTTCATCGTCTTCATCACGCTCGGAGAAGCTCGAAACACCATCCTTATCGGCATCTCGCTGCCGCTCTCCATCGTGCTGTCGTTCATTCTGCTCGCCGTCTTCAATGTCAGCCTCAACCTGATCTCTTTGGGCGGCATCGCGCTGGCTGTCGGCATGGTGATCGATTCGTCGATAGTTGTGATGGAAAACATCCACCGTCACTACGACGAGTGCGCGACGATCGCGGATCGGCCGGCGTTGAAGCGGGTCATCATGAGTGCGGTCGATCAGGTGCGCAACCCGGTAATCGGCTCGACAGTCACGACGATCCTGGTCTTTCTGCCGATTTCATTCACTGCCCCGTTGACCAACGCAATCCTGGGCGATCAGGCAAAGGCGGTCGTTTTCGCCCTCGTCTTCTCATTGATAGTGGCACTGACGGTCATCCCGCTGCTCGCATTCCTGATCTACCGTCTGAAGGACTCGAACGATCCCACCCAATCATCGCTTCACGGGATGTCCCGCGTGTCGTCGAACGCGATGCAGGCGCTCGACAGGCTGTACAAAAGGTCGCTCCGCGCGGTGATCAGCCGCCCGTGGCGAGCCGCAATCACCGTGGCAGGATCATTTGGAATCCTGTGGCTTGCCGTCTGGCAGGTGCTTCCACTTATTCCCAAAGAGATCATCTCGCCGCCGTCGAGCGACCGGATAGTTGTGTTCTTTCGGAGCCCCGATGTCACCGATCGGGCGGAAATTGTCGAGACGGTGGTGCCGGAACTAGAACGAATCGTACGTGAGAAAGTAGGGGACTCGGTCAAAAGCACCTACGCGACGGTCTCCGGACGTCACAACATTCTATTTGTGAACTTGAAATCCACAAGCGACGCGCAGAGAATCCTCGGCGAGCTGCAACGGGCGTTCGTTTCCGACAACACCTTCTACTACAACGTAGCGATGTGGGATCCGGCGCAGCTGCCTCTCCCGAGAACTATGGACCTGCAGATCAGTGTCCGGGGAGCGGATGATCGGGTGGTTGTGGGACTTCTCGAGCAGGTCCGCGATATCGTGAATGAGACCGATCTCTACGGACGTGTGTTCACGGATCCACAGGCCGGATTGAGCGACGAGTTGTCCCTCTCAGTGCGTGCGGGCGTGATAGATCGATTTCCCGGATTTACGCGCGCGTCGCTCGTGGCGCTGGTCCGGAAAGTGCTCAGGGGCACGACGCCGATCGAGTTCGAGGAGGGGCAGGGAACGATCGAGGTATCGGCCGTTTACCCTGAGGACTCCATATCGAGCCGGGACAAGCTGGCAAATCTGCTGATTCCGACAAAGAACGGCATAGTCCCGCTGAAGCACTTTTTCGATTTTCATGTTTCAACCGGTGTCGCGGGGATAGCTTCAGAAAACGGCCAGAAGATCTTTCGGGTTTACGCCCGGATGCCGGCGAACACGCCCGCGGCCGACCGCGGCAAGTTCGAATCGGTCGCGAAGAAGGCGCTCGACGAAAAGCTCAAGCTGCCCGCGGGTTATTCCATAATGGTGGAAAATCCTCAGGTGGAACTCGATGCTGCAATTCGATCGCTATTCTTCGCTCTGATCATCTCGGTAGCTTTGATCTATCTGGTGGTCGCGCTGCAGTTCAACTCACTCGGAGTTCCCTTCGTCATCCTCGTGACAATTCCTCTCGGTTTCACCGGCGTGGTCGCGAGCCTCTACCTGTTTCACTCGACGCTCAGCCTGAACTCGATGCTGGGAACGATCCTGCTCGCCGGGATTGTCGTGAACAACGCGATCATCATGATCGACTTCTACCGCAAGATGGCGGATGACTACTCCGACAAGGTCGACGCGCTTGTGGCAACTGCCGGCCTGCGTTTTCGGCCGATTCTGATAACGACCTTCACGACAATTCTCGGAATGCTTCCGCTTGCCATTGGTCTCGGCGAGGGGTCGAACATCGTCCAGCCGCTGGGTATAGCTGTTTCGGGCGGTCTGCTTGTTTCGACGCTTTTTA
>DATKUF010000156.1:0-5933 GCA_035530755.1 Spirochaetia bacterium
GAACGAGGCTGCATCGGTCTGCTCTGCTGAGGCGTCCATGCGTCCGGGTGTGAAGGGAACCGATACCTCGTGGCCGGCGTTCTTTGCAGCCTGCTCGACGGCTGCGCAACCAGCCAGGACGATCAGGTCGGCAAGGGAGACCTTCTTTCCGCCGGACTGTGCCCCATTGAAGCCGCTCTGGATCGCCTCGAGGGCCTTCAGCACCTTCGCGAGCTGGGACGGCTGGTTGACCTTCCAATCCTTCTGGGGTGCAAGGCGAATGCGGGCACCGTTGGCGCCGCCGCGCTTGTCCGAGCCGCGGAAGGTGGATGCCGAGGCCCATGCGGTCGAAACGAGTTCCGATATCGACAGGCCGGATGCGAGGATCTTCCCCTTCAAGGAGGCGATGTCCTTCGCATCGATCAGTTTGTGATCGACGGCAGGGATGGGATCCTGCCAGATAAGCGCTTCCTTCGGAACCTCGGGGCCGAGGTAACGAGTGCGCGGGCCCATGTCCCTGTGGGTCAGTTTGAACCAGGCGCGGGCGAAGGCATCGGCGAACTGATCCGGATGTTCATAGAAGCGCCGTGAGATCTTCTCGTAGGCCGGGTCGAAGCGCAGGGACAGGTCGGTGGTCAGCATCGCGGGTGCGCGGTGTTTCGAAGGATTGTGCGCATAGGGGACCGTATCGGCTCCCGCGCCGGCTTTAGGTGTCCACTGCTTTGCTCCGGCCGGACTTTTTGTCAATTCCCATTCATAACCGAACAGATTCTTGAAGAAACCGTTGCTCCACCTCGTTGGCGTGGTGGTCCAGGTAACCTCCGGGCCGCCGCCGATTGTGTCATCCCCCTTGCCTGTGCCGAAGCTGCTCTTCCAGCCGAGGCCCTGCTCTTCGATGCCCGCGGCCTCGGGTTCGGGTCCGACGAGGGCCGGGTCGCCGGCACCGTGGGTCTTGCCGAAGCTGTGGCCGCCTGCAATGAGCGCCACGGTCTCCTCGTCGTTCATCGCCATGCGGGCGAACGTCTCGCGGATATCGCGCGCCGCGGCGATGGGGTCCGGGTTTCCGTTGGGACCCTCCGGGTTGACGTAGATGAGGCCCATCTGCACCGCGGCGAGCGGATTCTCCAGATCCCGGTCGCCTGTGTATCGCTTGTCATCAAGCCATTTCTTTTCGGATCCCCAGTAGGTGCCCTTCTCCGGTTCCCAGATGTCCTCACGCCCTCCTCCAAAGCCGAAGGTCTTGAAGCCCATCGATTCCAGGGCAACGTTTCCGGCGAGGATCAGCAGGTCGGCCCAGGAGATCCTGCGGCCATATTTCTGTTTGATCGGCCAAAGCAGTCGGCGCGCCTTGTCGAGGTTGACATTGTCCGGCCAGCTGTTGAGAGGCGCAAAACGCTGGTCGCCCTGTCCTGCACCGCCGCGGCCGTCGCCGGTGCGGTAGGTGCCGGCGCTGTGCCATGCCATTCGAATGAACAGCGGTCCATAGTGGCCGAAGTCCGCCGGCCACCAATCCTGTGATCTGGTCATCAGTTCACGCAGATCCTTCTTCATGGCACCCAGGTCGAGGCTCTTGAACTCTTTGGCATAGTTGAAACCCTCGCCCATCGGATTGGACCTGGAGGAATGCTGGTGAAGAATGTCGAGATTCAGCTGGTTCGGCCACCAGTCCTGGATCGTCGTGCCCACTGCCGGCCGCCTGGTTTCTTCTTTCATAATGGTTCCTCCCCTTCCAACATAATAGTTGATCCATACGATCGTCTATGAGTAGAGATTGTTATGCCGGGAACGGGGAATGTATTTCTGGACGGACGGCGCTCTGTTCATTCCTGACTCGTGGTCGCTATCAGAGAAGCCTCTTGAGCTCGGAAACAAACCGCATGCGCGCGGAGTAGGGCACCCGGCGATTGGACCGTACCTGCTCGGGAGCAATCCTGCCCGAGACAAGCTGAAACATCTGTTCCTTGTTGAGCACGAGGTCGGGAGGAAAGTTCAGCTCCCGCGCATGTTTGTCGCGCAGGGAGTGAACCTTCTCGAACAACGTTTTGCGGTCCCGCGAAAGCCTGAGGAACTCGCCGGACTTGAATATCCGCGGTATTCGATCGCCGGAGAAATCACGATTCTGGACGCTCAGGTTTCGCAGCCGGAATTCTTCCATCAGCCCTCTCTCATCGAGGAGCGAGAGGAGCCGCTCTTTCAACTCGAGCAGGTGTCGGACATCTGAGAGTGCGTACTCCATTGCTTCCGGGTTGATGGGGCGGACCGTCCAATTGTACATCTGGAACTTCTTTTTCTTCTCGATGCGAACGCCCAGCACCGCGTCGAGCACCGACCCCAGGTCTTTGCGCTCGAACTCCAGAAGATCGGCCGCCGGGCGTAGATCGATAATGGAGGAGATCTTGAATCCGAGAGTCTTCTGCACCAGGGCCTGGTCGCCCAGCGAATCGTAGATCACCTTCTGCACCGAATCGTCTTCCATCACCCGTCTGATCTGTTCCGGTTCGACTGCAAACGGGTCGATGATCAGGGAGTTCCGCCCGTCGAAGATCTGGATCAGGCAGAGTTTTTCCCCGTATTGATGCAGGTTGAACTCGCCCTCCAGATCGAACGCGATGCATTCGACCTTTCGCGTCTCGAGCTCCCGAAAGTACTCTTCAATTTCGCTTGCGGTTCCTAACACCCTGTAGGTCATGGCGCTTCAGGCCTGCGGGACGAAACCTGCGGCAACGGAGGTGGCCCACGACTCGATGGCGCTCCAGTCGCGGAAGTCCCCTGTCGCGGCTTTTACGCGCTTTATGATCCACCGCTCGAAGCCGCTGATCTTTTCCGGCGTCAGGGCGCCGTGAAAGACGGTGACCTCCCGCGGCTTGATTCGGTCAAGCAGGCCCTGCAGCGACGGCGGGACCTGTCTGCCTTTCAGGAGCTCGATCGGATCTCCAACACCTGACGGTCCGCTCAGGAAAAGCCAGAACGGTTTGCCCGAAAGCTCCGCCTCGTTCTGTTTGAGAAACCTAACCGCCTCTTTCCGCCAGTTTCCCATGTAGAGCGCGACGCCGAGCACAATTGCCGCGTACCCGGCAAGATCCGATGCCCGGTCAATCGCCATCACATCGACCTCCATTCCCCGCTTCAGGAGCACGGCGCCGATTCCCTCTGCAATCTCCGCAGTGGCCCCATGCTTGGAGGCGTAGGTTACGAGAATCCTCTCTTTCGTCATCTTTTTACCTCTCCCTGGTTCCGTGTTGTGGATCTCTCTATCCTATTAGACAACGAGCCGTCGGTAAATGGTCATTTTGCCGCACCGGCCGCGCGTTTCACGCGGAGAGCCGGAGCTATTCATGGTGACCCTTCCCGGGTTCGTTCGGTATATTAGGGCCTGCCACATTGTCAGCAATTACACGGGAGAACATGGCGTGAAGACAGTATCTCATACCGAACCGGGAAGCAACGAACGTATTTCCATATTGAACCAACCGAGGTCGGTGTGGGCCGTTGCGTTTGCCTGCGTGATAGCCTTCATGGGGCTCGGCCTCGTTGACCCCATCCTGCCTGCAATTGCGGGACAGCTTCACGCATCGCAGAGTCAGGTCGAGCTTCTTTTCACGAGCTATATGTTCGTGACGGGCGTGGCCATGCTCCTGACCGGTTTCATCGCAAGCCGTGTCGGGCCGAAGATCACTCTTCTCGGCGGGCTTTTTCTGATTCTCGTCTTTTCGGCTCTTGCCGGCTCGTCGAACAGCATCGGGGAAATCGTCGGATTCCGCGCAGGCTGGGGCCTGGGTAACGCCCTTTTCATTGCCACGGCGCTCGCGGTTATCGTGGGAGTGACAAACGGAGGCACCGAGAGCGCGGTCATCCTCTACGAAGCCGCGCTCGGCCTGGGCATTTCGGTTGGGCCGCTGGTCGGAGGAACGCTGGGTTCGATCAGCTGGAGGGGACCGTTCTACGGCGTTGCCGTGCTCATGGCGATCGGATTCATCGCCGTGAGCATTTTTCTTCCCAGGCTGGAGAGGCCGAAGCATCATTCGAGAATCCTCGATCCGATTCGCGCACTGAGTCACGGGGGCCTGCTCACCATGGGGCTCATGGCGCTTTGTTACAATTTCGGGTTCTTCACCCTGCTCGCATACACACCATTCGTGCTGCGCATGGACGCGCGCCACCTCGGATTCGTCTTCTTCGGGTGGGGAGTGCTGCTTGCCGTCTCCTCAGTGTTCATAGCGCCGCGCGTTCAGAAGCGGTTCGGCACCATCAACACGATCCTCGCCATGCTGGCGCTGCTTGGCGTCATGCTTCTTCTGATCGGCATCTTCACTACCGTTCAGGCTGTCGTGGTCGTAGCGGTTGTGCTCTCCGGCGCCCTACTCGGCATCAACAATACGCTCACCACGACGGTGGTCATGGAGGTTGCGCCGGTGGAGCGATCGATCGCGTCGGCCGGCTACAGCTTCGTCAGGTTTGTGGGCGGCGCCATCGCGCCGTGGCTGGCGGGGACGCTTGCCGAAGCCTTCAGCCCCCACGTGCCCTACTTCGTGGGGACAGCTGCGCTGGTTGCCGCGATCGTAATTCTGTCTGTGGGAAGACGACACGTGGTGAGTTAGCGTAGAGTCACTGTTCGGTTTCGCGGCGGCTGCCGATGACTGCCGGAATTGAAGCGACTGCTACGATGAGCGAAACCACCAGAAGCCCCGGACCAAGCTGGAGACGGTCGGCAAAGAAGCCAATCAGCAACGCGACAACCGCAGCGACCAGTGTCTCTGCCTGAGATTCGGCCGACAGCGCGGTCGCGAGGATGTCGGACCTCATCATGTCGCTCACGTAGGCAATTCCGATCGGTTTCCGCAGGTTCTCGACCAGGTAGACACCGACGTAGAGGGCAATGGCGCCGACGTTCGAGCCGAGGGCGTAGCAGAGCCCGGCTCCGGCGCCCATAAGCGGCCCGACAAACAACGTGAGGTTCATGGGGCCCCGGAGAGAGCGGAAATGGTCGGTCACCCGGCCTGCCATCCGCGACGTCAGTGACGTAATTACGTAGATGATTGAATAGATGACTCCAACGACCACCGCGGTTTTCTTCTGCGCCGAGACGGCGACCAGGATCGGCATCGAAAGGGCGAGTGTTTTCAGGACCGGCTGCAGGTAATCCCGAGCGGCCTTGTAGTAGCCTGTGTAGAGGGAGAGGTTGAGGATCGACTTCAGAAGCGCCGGGTCGCGGAATGAATAGATGAAGTCTTTCACCACGGAAACGAAACGGGGCAGAAAGTCCGAACCGGTAATCCTGCTGCGCGTGCCATCGAGCTCTTTCGGGTAGGTGAGCATGAGAAGGAGGTCCAGTGCGTAGGGTATTGTGGAGAACAGGAATACCGAGGCATAGCGACCGCGATAGAACACCAGGACCATCGCAACAAGTGACGATACTGCCGACCCGATTTGAGACCATCCGCGCGTGTGCCCGTAGTAGTGCACTTTCTGATCGGTCCAGCCGTGGAGCTTCAGGTATTCGAAAATCATCGCCTTGTGCGTCCCGGTGCGAAAAGCTTCGCCGAAGGAGAAGATGATCATCGCGCCCGCGAAAATCGCGAATCCGCTGAACGCATAAAAGACCACAAAAGAAATGATGTAGGCGATGAACGAAAACACCATCGTCCGCCGGCGGCCGAGTGCGTCGGATGCCACGCCGGTGGGAATTTCGAGGATGTTGGTCGCGATTTCTCTGATCGCATAGAGAGCGCCGATCTGGAAATAGGTGAGCCCCTTCTCGAGGAAAAACAGTATGAGAAACGGCTCGAAAAAGCGCAGGTTCTTCAGGAAGCCGTAGAGCGAAAACTTGAAGTACTGCAGATCGCGCGGAAAACTCGCGGACATTGCCCCATTATGGCGATCTCCTTTTTTCGTATCAATCCGGCCCGACGGTACGCTGTCCCGGCGCTTGTGCAGAGGCCGCGATTCTGGATACT
>DATKUF010000157.1:0-5860 GCA_035530755.1 Spirochaetia bacterium
CCCGGATACGCCGACAGGAAGCCCGCGCAATCCCGGCGTGACTCGACTGTAGAGGTAGGCTTTCTCGCGGATCTCGATGTTTACCGTGAATCCGGGATTTTCGAGATCGACCTTGAGGCGCGGGAAACGATCGAGAACGGCCGACCCGATCTCCCGTCCGATTTCGAACGAGTTCAGAGGAAAGCTCTTATCGGATCGACGTGCGGTAATCCGAAAGGAGGTCGGTGCCGGGACGGACGCGTTGAGCGATTCCGCGGTCAGGGCGATGGCGGCATTCGCGACGGCGTCGATAGTCTTTTCGGCCGGGATCACCCTCGCGTAGCCTGCGATGCCGAAGGTTCGGTCGAGCGCCTCGCGCACGGCCTTGTCGTGATCTAACGAGGCGTGGACGTACATCCGTTTGTCCCGGGATTCGACTGAGGCGTCGGTCCCGGCCAGCTGTTTCTTGACGTTGCTGCGAAGGACTTTGATATAGTAACGGAGGTTCTGCTTGCGCAAAGTCAACTCTCCGAACTTGATGAGATAGAGATTTTTCATCGGATGAAAGGCTACAGGTTTCGCGCGGCTTGATCAAGCTTGACTAGGATAGAACGCTATATATGGATATTGCAACGTTTAGGAAAAAGAATTATATTGAAAGCAAGATGAATACCGACGGAATGTGCTCCGACACGGAACTCAGAGATTATGCCCAGAAACTCAAAGTATGCGGGCACCCGGTTCGGTTGAAATTGCTGTGCGCAATTGCGCGGGAGGAGGACCCCTGTGTATCCGAGCTGTGGGTCTGCCTGCAGCAACCGCAGCCGGTCATTTCTCAACATCTTGCGGTGCTTAAGGACAAGGGAATCGTCAAGTCGGAAGTCCAGGGAAACAGGCGCATCTACTCGATTGTCGACCCGTTCGTTCTTGACCTTGTTATGACAATGGTTCGGACTCACGCGCCCGTCTGATACGTTTCGCTACTTCACCCGGTTCACGAAATCAGCCACGGTTATTGTTACCCCGATGATCGTCGTAACCCAGCCGGTCACGATAAACAGGTTACTGAAAAACGTCTGCATGTTCGTGAAGGTGTTCTTTGCGACGTAGATGACGGTTCCCGGCGGTACCGGGGTTCCCAGGCCGACCTTTTCCCGTTGCCCGGTTGTGCTGACGAAATAGACGGCGTTCGAGTCACCTGTCTGAATATTCACGCCACCCGCCGCCAGCACATAGTCTCCGACCGTGTACCCGCTTACGTAGGGCAGTCGCTGCGGCGCATTCACTTCTCCGCCCACCATGATGTTCAGACTCACCATCGGAATGACGATGTAGTCGCCTCGGTCGATGACTACATTGCGCGCAGGATTTCGCGTCTTCCACAAATCGGCGAGATCCGGGATCGGCATTCGTTGTCCCGTTGTTGATTTGATGATGTAGCTTCTCTGGGTTTCGGCAAAGGGTGTCGGTCCGCCCATCATGTCGAGCACATCCAGAAGCGTCATGCCGGGTCGGTAGGGAATATCGAACCGCACCGGCTTGTCGGGAACAGCCTGCACTTCGTTGTTCCCAAGCGGCTTCCCGTAAACCGCTCCTTCGAGCGTCACTCTGTCCACCGACGGTATCGAGCTTGGGATTGATATCCGATCGCCGTTCTTCATACCGTACTTGTCAAGTTGATTCGAACCGATAGCGGTCTGAACGTAGCGATTCTCGGCGTTGAGACGCTCGACCGTGGCCTGGTCCTCTGTCGCCATCGGCAGGAGCCCGCCGGCCATCTTCAGGATGTCGCCCAGCGTGTCTCCCGGCAGCACTTCGTAGGTGCCCGGTCTTGTAACCGCGCCGGAGATTTCCACCGCCTGCGCGATGCGCGGAACGTGGACCTCGTCGCCTGGACGCAGGTAGGGGTTGGCCGCTTCATTGCCTTTGATGAAGTAGTCGGTCAGGTCGTACGTGGTAGTGGCTCCGGCGCGTATCAATTGGACGCGTCGCGTGCTCGATGGTGCGCTCAATCCCCCGGCTGCGGCAAGCACGTCGGTGAGTCGATTGAGGGACGTCATCTGGGTCTGGCCCGGCTTCGTCACGGTTCCATAAACAAACACATCAAATATGGCCGGGGCCTGGAGCGAAAACGAGACGTATTGGACTGGAATCGCGGCTTTGATCTTGCTGACGACCAACTTCTGGAGTTGCAGAAATGTGCTGTCTCCAACGTTGATGGTCCCGATGTACGGAATCTCAATGGTGTTGTCCTCCTGGACAATCACCGGGTAGGTAGTAACATTCGAACTTCCGGTGGCGCCGTTTATACCGAAATCTATCACCAGGCTGTAGACATCTCCCGGGGTTGCGTGGTACCCCGGCATGTGGATGACTTTCCGACCAAGTTCGCTTTGGGCTTGCGCTAAAACGGGAAGGAAGATAGCCAGCAAAAACACAACAATACCTGCACGAAGCAAACGTGTGACAGTCGAAACCCCATGTGCCATATCGCATACTAACAGTATTGGAGAAGCCGCGTCAATCAGGATATAGTCTTCGGGATGAGCACCCGCATGGTCTACCGCGCCGGTTCGTATCCCACAGCAATTGAGTTTCCGCCGCCTGAATCTCTCATGCCCAGACCCGGCACGCGTTCCCTTTTTGTGCTCGACGATCATACGCGGAAGCTGTTTCCCAGCATCCCGGAGAGCACTCTTGTCCTCGAATCCGGGGAGACGCAGAAGGACTGGACGAATGTCGATCGAATTCTGCGGGCAGCCCTCGAGGCGGGTCTGGGTCGCGACGGAAACATCGTCGGGATAGGCGGCGGGGTGATATGCGATACGGCCGCCTTTGCGGCATCAATCTACATGAGAGGATGTCGGCTCATCCTCATCCCTACTACGCTCCTCGCCATGGTCGACGCGGCTTTCGGCGGGAAGACCGGGATCAATCTCGCGGGGTTGAAGAACATGGTCGGAACCTTCTACCCCGCCTCGGAAATACGGATCTCTACGGAGGTTCTGGGAACGCTGCCGGAACGGGAATACCGGAGCGGACTTGCAGAAGTCATTAAGAGCGCAATGCTTGCCGACGCGAACCTGTTCCACCTCATCGTCGAGAGGCGGGAGGACGTGCTGTCGCGAAATCCAACATTGCTCGAAGAAATTGTCCGGCGTTCGCTTGCAGTCAAGGCCGCTTTCGTGGAGGCGGATCCTACCGAACGCGGGATTCGAGCGCATCTGAACCTCGGGCATACATTCGCGCATGCCGTGGAGAGTGGGGTCGGACTCGGCTCCTGGACTCACGGGGAGGCGGTTGCGTGGGGCATCTGCCGCGCCCTGGACGCGGGGGTGCAGGTCGGCTTGACCGATCCGTCATACCGTGAAGAAGTCGTAAGTCTTCTTGATGCTTACGGTTACCGGACTGCGCCCCGGGAGGTCTCCGTCTCGACGGACGCGCTTATCGAGCTCATGACCAGCGACAAGAAGAAACGCGGCGGCACCGTACGGTTTGTGCTGCAACGCCGGCTCTGTGACACGCTTCTTGAGCCGGTTGACACCGAAACTCTTCGGGCCATTCTCTCATGAGTCGATGATCGCGGAAAGCCGACGATAGATTGCGCCGATCCTTTCGACAGTCTCCCGTTCCGCATCGGTGCCGATCTCGTCGGTAAGCGCGTCGAGGCTTGCGAGACTGTCGGACACTGCGGTGCCAAAGTTCCTGCTGCTGCGAAACCAGTACTCACCGGAGGTATTGGTTTCGAGGGCGAGAAACCCGAGCGATTTCGGGCTCTTTTTCAATGGGCTGAGCTTGAGAATTTTGTCGATCTGCGCGAAGAGCTTTTCCCGATTCTCCCCCGCGTCGAATGTCTGCTTGCGCGGCCAATCCTCAACGATATCTGCTGAAGGGTCGACATGTCGGGCCACGTGGACGAGATTGGCAAGCCTCTCGCCCGGCGCGATTTCCCTGCCGTCGTAGAGGAGCGCGCCCTTCATGTTGTTGTAGTGGGATGGAAGGACAAAATTTTTCTCACGAACCAGTGGAGCGAACTCTTCCCACGTCAATACCGCCTTCTTCTTTCGTCCTTTGTAGGATTCGAGCCGGAAGATCTTCGACCCGATCGTGATCTGCCATGTGGTGTCCTTTGGTTTTCCCGCTGCCTGCTTTCCGGCGCCCGTCGCTGTTCCCGGTCCCCGTCGTTCGGTCCGGGATGGCCGCGTTCCACCCTTTCCACTTCCGTCGGTTGTCACCGGGACGGAGAAGCTTCGCGCGAGCTCGGGTGAGATCAGCGTCAGCCATTCGCGTTTCAGCGGTGAGACCGAGCGTGCGTACATTCGCGACGTCTTCACGATCTCTCCGGCAACAATGTACTGGGGTGTTTCGTGAAACATCACCGATCCGGGATGGATCTCGATGCGCTCGGCAGTGAGACTGCGGTAGGCGAATCTCCCGGAGCGCACGCAGACAAACTGGATAAGACCGGTGCTGACGGCACACAGGTAATCGCCTACGGAACCACCGGAAGAAATCGGCACGCCAAGCTGCGAGACGATCTGCTCAAGCTGCTCTTTTATATTGGCGATCTCGGCCATGGTCCTTTCTTCGAGGTAATACCTTTCACAGAACTTCTCTTTCCTATTCGCGTCACGGTACGCCCGGTAGAGCTTCAGGTAGGAGACAAAGTCGCCCCAATCGTCGCGAAAGGTATGGTGCGCCTTGCGCGCCGTCACCTCGTCGCCGGGGGGCAGGAGAAAAGGGCTCTTGGTGGTGAGAAAGGAGGTGGCGATGAGTACCTCTTCCATCACCGAAGGAAACGTTCGAATTGCTTCAACGATCATCCGTGAATGTTTGGGAAGCAGCGGAAACTGAGCCATCATCCGCCCGATTTCTGACAGCGTATTGTCCGCGGTCAAAGCGTCCAGCAGCCGCAACGTCTCGATCGCGCCGATGATTCCACGACGGTTCGGCGGTGAGATAAAATTAAAGGATTCAAAATTTGTTATCCCGATCTCGGCCATCCGGAGTACTACCTCGGAAAGATCGGTACGGTAGATCTCTTCGAGGGTGAAAAGCGGGCGAGTCTCGAAGTCGTCCTTGGTGTAGAGCCGGTAGCAACTGCCCGGTCGGGTTCTTCCGGCTCGTCCGCGGCGCTGGTTGGCCGATGCCTTCGAGATCGGGCCCTCGACGAGAGACTCGGTGAAGGTCCGAGGGTTGTAGTAGTTGAGCTTGGCCTGTCCCGAATCGATCACGGTGGTGATCCCGTCGATGGTGACACTGGTTTCGGCAATATTGGTTGCAACGATGATCTTGATCTTTCCTGTCGGCGGCGAGGGGAACACCAACTCCTGCTCCTCTTTGCTGAGGCGACTGTAGAGGGGCAGAACATGGAGTCGCCGGTGTTGGGGCAAGCCGTAGAGAAGCGTGGCGCAGTCCTTAATGAGCTTTTCACCGGACAGAAAGATCAGCATGTCGCCTTCACGCTCCTCCTCCAGCGCTCGCTCTACAATGTCGGAGATCTTCGCGAGCAGCAGATCGTAGTCGTTTTCTCTTGCGGGAGGGTCATAAATTGTAGTCACCGGGTACATCGGGGTGTCGATTCGAACCACGGGGCATGAACCGAAATACTCCGAAAATATCTGTGCGTTGATTGTTGCCGAGGAAACAATCACGCGGAACTCGGAACGAAGCTCCAGTATCCGTCTTAGCAGTCCAAGAATGAAATCGATGTTCAGGCTGCGTTCGTGTGCCTCATCGACGACAATCACGTCATACTGCGAAAGGGTGTAGTCGGCTTTGAGTTCCTGCAGGAGAATTCCGTCGGTCATGATCTTGATACGCGTGGCCGGACCCGTCTTGTCTTCAAACCGGATCTTGTATCCGACAAGATCCGGAGAAT
>DATKUF010000158.1:0-22634 GCA_035530755.1 Spirochaetia bacterium
GTCGTCTATGTCTTGTATCTGAGCCTCCAGAACTACTCATCCGAGACGCCCTTCTGGATCGGCTTGGCGAACTACGGCGAACTCCTGTTCCGGGATGAGAAGTTCTGGACCTATTTCCTGCACTCAATGGAATATGTGCTCATCGCAATTGGGACCGGATTCATAGCAGGTCTACTCGTTGCCCTGAGCTTGAACGCGATAAACAGATTTCAGGGAACATTCCGTGCAGTTGCGCTCATTGCGTGGGCAGTTCCTCCGGTAATAGCGTCCCTGATGTGGAAGTGGATCCTGAACGACACAAACGGAGCGATAAACGACATCCTTTTTCGGCTGCACGTTATTGGGAACCCCGTTCCATGGCTCTCGCTTCCTGTGGGAACGATGGTCGTCCTGGGTCTGGTGCATGCATGGACAGTCACGCCTTTTATTATGGTGATCCTCCTTGCCGGGCTGCAGTCCATACCGGTAGAACTCAGTGAGTCTGCAGAAATCGATGGCGCGGGATCGCTGATGCGTTTCCGTCGAATCACCTATCCGCTCCTGAAGCCGGCTGTTCTGTCTGCCGTCATGATCTCATCGATTTTCGCATTCAGGACGATTGACATTGTGTTTACCCTGACAAAGGGAGGGCCAGGCGATGCGACCGAGATGCTCGTGACCTACGTCTACGATAGCGCGTTCCGGTTCATGAAACTCGGATACGCAGCGGCGATTTCGGTCATCATGGTAATAATTTCCATGCTCATGGTGCTTTTTTTTGTGAAGGTTATTCGGACGGAGTCTCTGGATTAGTCAGCCGCTGTGGAGAAAACTATGCAAGGATGGAAAGAACGAAGGCGAATTTATTCAACCGTAGTCCTTCTGCTCTATTTCGCGGTCGTGTTGTTCCCTGTCTACTGGATGTTCATAACGGGACTGAAGACTTCGGATGAAATCTATACGCCCCGGCCTACCTACATCCCGTCTCATCCAACGCTTGAGAACTTTGTATCGATCTTTTCGGGACGTCCCTATCTGCGCTACACAATCAACTCTCTGCTGATCACCGTTGGAACAACCCTTGCGTGTATCCTTTTCGGTACCATCGCCGCATACGGATTCTCGCGGTACAAGTTCATAGGAAATCGCACGCTCCGTTACCTGTTCCTTGCATCCCGGGTCTTTCCGCCGATATCGCTCATCGTTCCGTTCTTCATCATGGTTGGCTGGATGGGGCTTTACGACACGATACTCGCGCAGATCATCATGAACATGTATATGTGGTTGCCGTTCTACATCTGGATCAATATCGGTTTCTTCGACAGCATCCCGCGGGAACTCGAACAGGCAGCACAGATAGACGGATGTTCGCGCATGCAGACGTTTTTCCGGATAGCGTTCCCGCTCGCGATGCCCGGCATTGCAGCTACGTCGATCATCACGTTCCTTGGTACGTGGAATGAGTTTCTCTACAATCTGATTCTGGCGCCGACGGAACGCGCGAAGAACCTATCGGTTGGAGCCTCGGATTTCATAGCCGACATGTTCATATCGTGGAATCAGATGGGGGCAGGCGCCATCATTACCTGCGTGCCCGCAGTAATTTTCGTGGTCTTTTTTCAGAAATACATAGTTCAGGGTCTGACCGCCGGGTCAGTGAAGGGGTAAATCGATGAAGTACAACCTTACGCCGACTTCCGTACCGGAGGTTCACACGAAGAATCGGACCATTCGGACCTCGCTACCGGTCCCCGAGTCGATAGAAATCCTGCGTTCACTCATGGAAAGCGAGCCACGCTCAATGCTCGGACAGCCTCCGGTTATCTGGGACCGGGCCGAAGGTGCCTCGGTGTGGGACCGGTGGGGAAACAGGTGGATCGACTGGTCGTCTGGAGTCCTCATTGCCAATGCCGGCCACGGACGGCCGGAAATTCAGAAGGCCATGATCGAGATGATCAATCGCCCGCTCCTGTCCACCTATGTGTTCGTTCATGAAAAGCGACAGGCGCTTGCTCGCGCCCTCCAGCAGCTTGCGCCGGATCCGGCGCACTACAAGGTGTTCATCCTTACGACGGGAAGCGAAGCGGTGGAGAACTGCATCAAGCTTGCCCGCACGTACGCTCTCGAACGCCACGGTCCCGAGCGGAAGTACCTGGTATCGTTCCGCAACGCCTTCCACGGAAGAACGTTGGGCGCGCAACTTGTCGGCGGTATTCCGGGACAGAAGAAGTGGATAGTGGGTGAAGGGAGCACCTTCATCCAGGTACCGTTTCCTGACGGTTACAAGAACGAAGACACCTCATTCGACCTGTTCACCAGATCGATCGAGGAGAAAGGTGTGCGGCCTGAGCAGATCGCGGGAATAATCACGGAAGCATATCAGGGGGTTGGCCCGGACTTTCTTCCGGTTGCGTACGCACAGTCGCTTGAGCAGTTTTGCCGCCGACATGACATTGTGATGATATACGATGAGGTTCAGTCCGGATTCGGACGAACTGGAAAAATGTTCTGTTACGAACATTACGGGGTCACACCGGACCTCATTGCTTGCGGGAAAGGAATCTCATCGTCGCTTCCGCTCTCAGCCGTCATCGGCCGGGAGGACATCATGGATCAGTATCCACCCGGGTCCATGACCTCAACTCATTCGGCGAGCCCGCTGCCGGTGGTTGCAGCGATCGAAAGCCTGCGAATCATCCGGGAAGAGAAGCTTGCCGAACGAGCCGCTTCCTTCGAACCAATTCTGATGGAATCGCTGCGAAAGCTGCAAGCGAAGTTCCCCGATAGGCTGGGGTGCGTTCACGGCAAGGGCCTCGTAGCCGGTATTCAGGTTGTGAAATCCGGTACGAAGATTCCTGATTCGGCAACCGCACTGGCAATCAGCGAGGCATGTTTTCAGAAGGGGCTCCTCATGTTCGCACCTGTTGGGATTGCGGGCGAATGCTTGAAGATTGCCCCTCCCCTCGTCATTTCCGAAGATGCGCTGCTGGAGTCGCTATCCGTTTTCGGTGAGTCGTGCACACAAGTGCTGTCGCAACCGGCGTAGATCCCCCGGCGGTGGCCGAGGCTCTCGGTCGGCCGTGGTCGGCGGCGTTGCCACGTGACGGACGAATCCCGGGATTGACCCTCCGGTTGACCTCGAACGACGAACCCGGTATAACCAGCGGGTGAAACTTACCTTTCTCGGCACGGGCACCTCCCACGGCGTTCCCGTCATCGGTTGCTCCTGCGCTGTGTGCAGCTCGACGGATCCACGAAATGCGCGCTTGCGATGCTCGGTGCTCATTGAGGACGGCGGTACCACAATCGTCGTGGATACCGGTCCCGAGTTCCGGATACAGGCACTCCGCGCAGGCCTGAAGAGACTCGATGCGGTAGTCCTCACCCATGCGCATGCCGATCATCTGCATGGACTTGACGACGTTCGCCCCCTCACCCGCGATCAGCCGGCGTCGCTCTACGCGAGCGAGGCTGTGCTCACAGAGACCCGTAATCGATTTCCCTACGTGTTTCAGGGTTCGCAAGGCGGCGGAGGCATACCCCGGCTTGCGCTTACGCCGATATCCGGGCCCTTCACGGTCAACTCGATCACGGTGACCCCGCTTCCCGTGTTGCACGGAACGCTGCCGATCCTCGGATTCCGATTCGGCCCGATCGCCTACATCACCGACTGCAGCAGCGTGCCTGACGAAACCTGGCCTCTTCTGGAAGGACTCGATATCCTCGTTCTCAACGCGTTGCGCCACCTTCCGCACCCCACACATCTGTCAGTGAACGAGGCGCTGCAGCTCATCGGCCGCATTCGCCCCAGGCGCGCGTATCTCACGCACTTTTGCCACGACATAGATCACCGGACTCTGCTGCGGGAGCTGCATCAGCGCCGCCGCGCCGGAGAGCTCACCGTACCCACGGAACCCGCATACGACACGCTGGTCGTTGAATCTCAAGTGGAGCAATGAAGATCATTGACAACTCTTTTTACGACGCGTTAGCTTGGATATGCGATCATCCATTTCGAAGGAGTACCGATTGTTTACCATATCCGCCAAGGGCATCTACGGACTGACGGCACTCACGGAGCTCGCCGCCCGTTATCGCCACGGTACGATGCAAATTCGGGATATCGCCGAAATGCACAATATTCCGCAGCACTATCTGGAACAGATACTGGTTGTTCTGAAAAAGGGAGGGCTGGTGGAAAGCCAACGTGGATCCCAGGGTGGATACCGGCTCGCGCGAAGTCCAAGCGCGATAGTCGTCATCGATGCCATGACGCTGCTCGAAGGGAAGCTCGAGATCGTATCCGATCCGCGCAAGCAGAAGCATCTGGACTTCTTCTGGTCAGGACTGGATCGCGCGATCCGCGATCACCTCGAGGTTACACTCGAAGATCTGTTGCTTGCCAGGCAGCAACGAGACCATCAGTTCGTTTACACGATATAAAAAAAGACCGGCGAGTTGCCGGTCTTGCTCAGGCTTGCGCCCGTCCGTCAGACAATTTTTACCACTTTGCCGCCTTTCAAACAGCGGGTGCAGATCCGGATTGTCTTTTTTGTGGTGCCTACAAGCGTTTGCACACGAACAAGATTGGGTTTCCAGACACGCCGGCTCTTGTTGTGAGCGTGGCTGACATTATTCCCGGTCATAGTGTGCTTTCCGCAAATTTCACATTTTCTTGCCATGGTCTATTCCTTTCCTGGTAGCTATTCAACTGAAACGCCGTCAAACGCGGTCCGGGGCATCCCCCTCACCGGAGAACAAGCGCAGGTATGATAGCATGCAGCCCGGAGCGTGTAAAGAGCCGACGGCACGTCGGTCCGCACACCGGCTCAGGAGCAGCCGGTCGTCGAACCGCAGGTGTCGCACTTCAAACAGGTGCCGTTACGCACCAGAGTGAAGTGACCGCAAGTCGGACACGGATCCCCTTCATACCCCTTGAGCCGTGCCAGCTGCATCTGTGCTGCACGTTTCGACTCTTCCGACGGTGCCACGCCAACGACAACCGGACCGGACGCGGCCGAGCCCCCGGTTGTTCGATTGGATCGCGGCCGGCTGCCATTCACCGCAGCATGGCCGTTCTGGCCGTTTTTTCCCGCGGTGGATTCGGTTGTCGACGCACTCGGCCCGTGCCCGACACTCTCGGTCGTGCTTTTCTCCGCGACGACGGCCTCAGCCGCCTGGTCGGACCCGGCCTTGTCGCCGTTTCCATCACGCCGGGTTTCGGTGGCGATGAGATCGTCCGGGGACACCTGGACCAGGTCGGTTCGTCCGAGATACGAGAGCGCCAGATCGCGGAAAATGAAGTCGAGAACCGAGGTCACCATCTTGATATTATCGTGGCCGCGGACCACGCCGTTGGGCTCGAACCGGGTGAACACAAACGCGTCTACGTACTCTTCGAGCGGTACCCCATACTGGAGGCCGAGCGACACGGCTATCGCGAAGCTATTCAGAAGAGAACGAAAAGCGGCGCCCTCTTTGTGCATGTCGAGAAAGATCTCGCCGAGATGGCCATCCGCATACTCGCCGGTTCGCAGAAAGATGCTGTGATTGCCTATCTTCGCCTTCTGCGTGTAGCCTTTCCGCCGGTTCGGCAGCGACTCCCGCACATGATTCTGCAATACAGCCTGGCGTGCCGGAACTTCCTTTTTCTTTGCGTGCGAAGCTTCGCCGCTTTCACTCGCCTGTCGGTCGCCCGACTCGGCCCGCGTTCTGACTCGCTCCTGTGCCCGAAGAATCTCCGCTGCGTAGGGATCCGATCCGCCGGCGAGACTGGAGAGCGGCTGGCTGAGTTTCGAGCCGTCGCGGTATATTGCTATCGCCTTCAGCATCTTGCTCCAGGCGAGCATGTGCGCGCCTTTGACATCCTCCACAGTCGCCGTGTTCGGCATGTTGATAGTCTTGCTGATCGCTCCGGATACGAACGGCTGCGCGGCGGCCATCATTCCGACATGAGCGCGCCACTGTATCGAGCGGGTACTTTTTCGACCGGAAGGGTTGGCCGTGTCGAACACGGGAAGGTGCTCGGCAAGTAGGTGCGGAGCGCCCTCTACCGTCATCGTCCCGCAGGCCCACTCTTCAGCCACAGACACATCGTCAGCCGAGAAACCAAGATGACGCAGAAGGTTGAATCCCGGCAGGGACCAGGTCACTTCCGGAATTCCAAGCTTCTTTTCCAGGAACGCAGGATCGAACAACCACGGCCCGAACGCCCCATCAATAGAAAAGGCATTCTTGAGCGATGATTCCACCTTCGCAAGCTCGGTATCGCCGAATCCTTTTGCGCTCAGTGCCTCGAGACTGATTGCCGGTGAGTCCTTCAGCGTTCCGTGCCCGACACAGTAGGCGATAATTTCGTCGATCTGCTGTTTGGAATAGCCGAGCTTCGTGAGTGCCGGAGGAATCGATTGGTTGATGATCTTGAAGTAGCCGCCACCCGCGAGTTTCTTGAACTTCACCAATGCAAAATCAGGCTCGATCCCGGTGGTATCGCAGTCCATTACCAGTCCTATGGTGCCTGTTGGTGCGATCGCGGTGACTTGAGCGTTCCGGAAACCGTTCTTCTCGCCGAGCTTCATTGCAGAGTCCCACGCCTCGCGAGCTGCCCGGAGCAACTCTTCGGGGCAGTGTGCCGGATCAATTCCGACCGGAGTCACGCTGAGTCCCTCGTATTCGGTTTCCGGGGCGTTATATGCCGCTCGGCGATGATTGCGGATGACCCGTAGCATGTGGTCGCGGTTGGCTTCAAAACGGGCGAACGCGCCCACCTGCTCGGCTATTCGGGCGGACATAGCGTATGCCTCGCCGGTGAGGACCGCTGAAAGGGCTCCGGCGATTGCCCGACCCTCATCAGAATCGTACGCAATTCCCATAACCATCAGCAAAGTCCCCAGATTTGCGTACCCGAGCCCGAGCGTACGATAGTCGTAGCTGCGCCGCGCCACGGCCTTGCTCGGAAATTGAGCCATGACGACGGATATCTCGAGAATCAGAGTCCACATGTCGATGGCATGCAGATAGTCATCCATGCGGAAACTCGCGTCTTGCCTGTCATAGAAGGCGAGCAAATTCAAGGAAGCGAGATTGCAGGCTGTATCATCGAGAAACATGTACTCCGAACAGGGATTCGACGCGCGGATATCTCCATCGGCGGGACATGTGTGCCACTCGTTTATGGTCGAGTGATACTGGATGCCCGGGTCGGCGCAGCTCCACGCACTTCTCGCGATCATGTCCCAGAGCTTTCTCGCCTTAATCTTCTTCCAGAAACTGCCGTCCGTTCGCGCCGTAAGCTCCCATTCTCCGTCATCCAGGACGGCTTTCATGAACTCCTTGTTCAGACGCACAGAGTTGTTCGACGACTGACCGCTCACCGTCACATAGGCCTCGTCATCCCACTCGGTGGTGAACTGGGTAAGCTCCTGCGCCGCCTCGCCCTGTCGGGCAAGCTGCAGAAGTTGATAGAGGAAGGGAGCGGGCATTTCGTTGTAGATAGCCTCTTCAATCGCTTCCCGGAGCGCGGTGTTCGCTTCGGGACTGGTTCGATCCTGCTCGGCGCCGCTCCACTGGTCGATCGCCGAAAGAATCCGTTTCGCCTGGCGATTCAGCACACGACTTCCCGCTGTCATGGCGGCAACTTTGTACTCCTCGTTGACCTTCCAGTTCACGTACTGTTCGATGTCGGGATGGTCGACATCGAGTGTTACCATTTTGGCTGCGCGGCGTGTGGTTCCACCGCTCTTGATGCCCGACGCCGATCTGTCGCCGATCTTGAGAAATGAAAGGAGTCCGCTCGAAACTCCACCGCCGGAGAGCGGTTCGTTCAAACCGCGGATATGGGAAAAATTGCTGCCGGTTCCCGAACCGTACTTGAACAGGCGCGCCTCCCTCGCAACGAGGTCGATGATTCCACCTTCGTTGACCAGGTCATCCTCGATGCTGAGAATGAAACAGGCGTGCGGCTGAGGCCGTTCGTAGGCGTTAACCGACTTCTCGACTTCGCCGGTTTCCGGATTCACAAAATAGTGTCCCTGGGCGGGACCGGTGATCCCGTATACCGCGTGAAGCCCGGTATTGAACCACTGCGGCGAGTTTGGCGCAGCCATTTGACGCGCGAGCATGAAAACAGTCTCGTCGTAGAATGCCTGAGCATCCTCTTCGGAATCGAAGTATTTCGCCCGCTCTCCCCACAGTCGCCAGGTGTGAGCGAGACGGTGGAAGACCTGTCGCGCATCGTGTTCACTGCCCTGCTCGGGAACTCCGGCCTTGCGAAAATACTTCTGTGCCAGAATGTCGGTCGCGATCTGTGACCAGTGCTCCGGGACCACGACGTCGTCGAGATGAAAGATCAGTTTGCCGTCGGGATTGCGTATTTCCGACATCCGCGTCACGAACTGAATCCCCTCGTAGGGGTTCTTGCCCTTGCGCGTAAACCGGCGTCTGATCTTCATCATCTCCCTCCCATATAGCGTCGTTGTTTCTAGCTTCGGCCATTTTACCTATATATGTAGCGTGTGTAAAGCTTTTTCGCAAATACTTAGCACAAAAGTCACCTTTGCCGGGCACGGAACGAATGACCCGGCACGATGTTTTGGCGAAAACGGTGATCCTTACAGGCGGGGTGACTGTTGCGCCGGCGGCGGCGCGGCTAGCTACGACAGATTGAACACGCTTCGCGCGAGCAGCTCCGCTATTTCCGACTTCTTCGCCCGCGTGATTTCGTTCTCCCGACGGAGAAATGAATCAAAGCGGCCGCGGAAGGCTTCCGGGAGGATGGGAAGTTTCAAGGTGTGCTCGGCGAGGAATCTCGCAGAGGGTTCGAACTTCCGATTGATCGCGAAAAGCACGCTGGTGAGGCTGCGGATGAAACCCGCGGAAGAGACCAGGTAGAATAGATCGTCGTTCTGGAGAACTGCAGCACCAAGATCACTCACGTAGTGCTCCATGCGCGAAAGCATCGAGTCCCGGAGACTCTCCCAGAACCCATCACGAAGCTGCGCAATATCCTCGCGGATTTGTTGGATCCAATCAGATTTGGAACTGATAATGCGGCAGTTCTGGAGCCGGTAGAACATGTAGGTACCGTTGTCCCGAACCAGGCTGGTCCCCGAGGAATCGGCGCGGATGATCTCTTCGAACCGCTCGATTTCCTTGTACTCAACGCGCACCGGAAGATCCCCCATAAGGAAACGGTCCTTGCGATTCACGACCGAACTTTCGAAAGCGTTTCCGAACGAGAACAGTTCGCGGCGTTTCTCAATGTCGAGCAGCGCGCCCCGGTAGTAGACGTCCACGCTGAGAAAAAAATAGGGATCGTAGACGTCCTCTTCACCCTCCATAAGGGTGATCGTATCTATGCCGTCCCAGGATCCGAGAGCGTCGGCGACGCGCTGGACAGCCTCATTGATCTGGCGCTTCATGACGCTATCTTAGCACGGAGGGCCCTCGAGAAGAAATAGCTTGATGCGGACGTGGCAGGATGTCATGATGGGCCATGTACCTGGTCGGACTCGCGCCCGGCTCGACGGAATCGGCGCGGGAGATGGAACTTCTCAAGCGCGCTCTTTTCTCGATATCCGCCCACCCCTCGTTTCTCGCCTTGCCGCCGGTGGCGCTCGCATGGGCTTCGGATGAGCCCGCCGACTTTCGCTTGCTCGATAGGGTGGCAGCGGCCGACCATCTGTCGGGAGACTCCGCTGCTGTTCACGGTGTTGATCCGAAGACCGGGGAGGTTCTTGTCGTCCCGCCCCCGGATAACGTGCTCGCCCTTGGGTGGCAGGGGCTTGCGGCCGTCGCCCCGAAGGAAACGTCAGGGAGTCGATGGCCCCACCAACCCCGCGCAGCGATTTTTCTCGGGTTTACCGGCAGGGAGAAGGTCAAGGTGGTGCGAGAGGCGATGCCGTCATCGCTCAGTCCGGTCAGAAACTTTGCTGTCATTGTCTACAAAGTGGAAGTAACCTCGTGGCCGGATTATTGGTCTGCCGTAACCTGGGAGGTCATATACCGGCGTCTGCTCGGCCGGGCGCGTTGATACGCGTAAAGAGGCCGACGGCGGAATTTACGCAACACGACCGAACCAGACGAGTGAGAGCGCAATGCCGACGAGCAGGATTAGTCCGGCTAACGCCGTAAGAAGTGCGGTGATCTCCGTCTTCTGTTTTTCCAGCACAAGTTGGTTGCTCAGCGCTTTGTATACCTCGTTCAGATTCGCCGCGGAGTCCGCCTTGTAGTACCTCCCGTTCGTTTTCTGCGCAATAGCTTTCAGCGATAGCTCATCCAGTTGAACGCGCATCGACCGTCCGAACCAGCCCAGAGCTTCACCTCTGACCGTTCCCAGCCCCACGGTGTAGACCCGAACGCCCAGATCAGCCGCCCTGTTGGCTGCTTCCAGAGGGTCCGGCCCAGTGTTGGACTGACCGTCGGTGAGAAGTATTATGACGGCCGACCGATAAGAGCCGGGCGGAACCGGGTCCGGCATTGCCTTCCCGGATTTCTGCACTGAACCACGGGTATCGGGCGAAAGGGGAGCACCCTGATTGGCTCCGGATGAATCGAATGAACTGCTCCCCAGGGACTCGACAGGACCGATCTCGATGCCGGTGCCTTCGAAAATGGCCGAAAGTGACGCGAGTATCCCGTTTCCCACCGCGGTTCCTCTCTGAAGCCGGAAGCGCGCGATAGCCGCAAGGACGTCATCACGGTTTGTAGTCGGCTGCTGAACCAGAGTGGCAGTTGCGGCAAAAGCAACTACCCCGATACGCACGCTGTGCGGCTGCCCGGCGATAAACTCGCGAGCCGCCGCCTGGGCGGCCGCCAGACGATTCGGCGTAATGTCCCGGGCGCGCATGCTGCCGGATATGTCCATTGCCAGGATGACGGTCCCTTCTTCGGAAGGAAGCGTTACGAGGGCCGCCGGCCGCGCGACCGAGAAAACAATAACTGCAATGGCGGCGAGCATAAGGATCGGCGGAACGTGCCTGCGAATACCGTGACGGGGCCCCATCGCCTCCCTCACGATTCCGAGCGACGCGTAAGAAAGCGCGTGTTTTTTCCGACGGCGCAGAATCCACAAATAGGCGAGTAGGAGAAGCGGAACGCTGAGCAACAGCCAGAGCATGCTGGGCCACAGAAAGACCATTTCATCCTCCCACGGAAGAAGACCGAGCGCCGCCGGATGTCACAAATCGCGATGTCACGGACCCTGCGGCCGTCGCGCTTCTCAGTTTTCGCATGCCGACAAACCGGAAAATCGCATCGGCCAGATCATCGCGGGTTGAGAGCTCGATCGCATCCACCCCGGCCCGCGCGAGCGTGCGGCGCAGCGATTCCTGGCGCCGCATTGCGGCTTCTTTGAAGCGATCGCGGAACCTTCGGTCGTGCGTGTCAACGAAAAGCTGCTCACCTGTTTCCGAATCCTGCATAAGGAGCATGCCGAGGTCCGGCAATTCCATCTCAAGTGGATCGAGCAGCCGGATCGCGAGAGTCTCATTCCGCTGCGCCAGGTGCAGGAGAGGTCGTTCCCAACCCGGTGTACTCTGGAAATCGGAGACGACGAAGACCAGTGAGCGCCTGCGTATCGTCCGGATACCAGCCGTCAGCAGGTTGCCCAGTGAGGTCGGCGAGGAAGAGGTAAATGTCGGACTTCCGAGAAGCAGGTGCAGGAGGTAGAGCACGTGATCCCGGCCTGCGCGCGCCGGAACCAGCATATCGATCCTGCCGTTTTCGGCGGTTCCGCTGTAGAGAAGAGCGCCGACCCGGTTTCCGTGGCGAGTGAGGACCCGCGCGAGAACACCGACGAAATCGTTCAGAAGCTCGCGTTTCCTCACTCCGGCGGATCCGAAATCCACTGATGGGCTCAGGTCGAGAAGAAACCACGCGGTTATCTCACGGTCTTCGTTGTAGACGCGCACGTAGGGTGTATCAAGACGTGCCGTAACGTTCCAGTCGATATAGCGGATGTCGTCTGAATACTGATACTCCCGCAGATCTGCGAGATCGAGCCCGAACCCTCGAAAGAGTGTCCGGTAGTCACCCTGCAGCAACCCGTCAAGGCGGCGAATTACCGTCCATTCGAGGCGCTCGAGGATTTTCTCCGGTCTACGAACGAAATTTGACGTGGCTTTCAAGGGGTTTCTCCGGAACCGGGACGTGCTGCATCATCCGCGAGAGCACCTGGTCGGGGCTTATCGCATCCGCCACCGCCTCGTAGGAAAGGACGAGCCGGTGGCGAAGCACGTCGAGCGCCACGTCGGTTACGTCCTCCGGCAGCACGTAGTCACGTCCTCGAAGATAGGAGAGAGCCCGTGCGGCCTCGATCAGATGAATAGTTGCGCGCGGACTTGCTCCGTAAACGATGTAGGAAGCAAAGTCCGCCATCCCCGCCTTCTCCGGATCGCGTGTGGCCGCAGTGAGCTTCACCGCGTACTGGATCAGCGCCGGATCGACGAAGTTCTTACGGCATTCGATCTGAAGTCCCCGCAGTTGGTCGGTGGAGATCACGGCGGAGGCCGGTGAAGGCGTTCCGGTGATGCGATCGACGATCACGAACTCCTCCTCCTCGGAGGGATAGTCCACCACTACCTTCATCATGAAGCGGTCTACCTGCGCCTCGGGCAATGGATAGGTGCCTTCGGTTTCGATTGGGTTCTGCGTGGCCATGACAAGAAACGGTTCGGGCACTTTGTGGGTTTCCCCGGCTATCGTGACCTGATGCTCCTGCATGACTTCGAGAAGCGCGCTTTGCACTTTTGCCGGCGCACGGTTGATCTCGTCGGCGAGCAGTAGATTCGCGAAGACCGGACCGAGAGTGGTCGTGAACTCCCCGCTCTTCTGATTGTAAATTCGTGTCCCGACCAGGTCGGCCGGTACGAGATCCGGCGTAAACTGGATTCGGCGGAAGGAACCTCGAATGGTCTGGGCGAGCGTTTTTACGGTAAGCGTTTTTGCGAGCCCGGGAACGCCCTCTACCAGAAGATGTCCCTGCGCGAGGACCGCCACGAGCACTCTCTCGATGAAGCGATCCTGACCTACAACAACCTTCTTCACTTCGTAGAGCACACGCTCCATCAGACCGGACACCTGCGCGCCGCCCGCATTGCGTTCATCCATGAAATCACCTCAGAATGGATTGATTCCCATCGCGCCGGCCGCGGTGTCTATGGGAACGGCGAATCCAATCCCAATAAACACCCGCTGTTCGGTAGGGTTGAGAATTGACGTGACCAGCCCGACCACCTCGCCCGCTTCGGTAACGAGTGGCCCGCCGGAATTGCCGGGATTTACGGCGGCATCAAACTGAATGAGATTTCCCAGATGATGTTTTCCGTCGGCGGAAAGATAGGTTCGCCCGAGTCCGGAAATCACTCCGGCCGAAAGTGACGGGCCGATACCGAAGGGAAAGCCTACAGCAAACACGCGATCGCCCGGATTGAGCCCTGCGGGCGACCGGAGCGTCGCCGGTTTGAGATCGTCGGGAATTATTCGAGGCTGAACGACAGCGAGATCTTTCTCCGCATCGACCGAAACGACATCTGCGTCGGCTTCGGTCCCGTCCGCGAAAGTGACGACCAGGCGCGGCGCTCCGGCCACGACATGATAGTTCGTCAGAATCGTACCCGTATCGGTGACGACAACGCCTGTCCCCACGGCAATTTCATCCTCGGGTGCTGCGGGCGACGTTGCAGGGTTCCCCCCTGCCGGGAGCTCGCTCGGCCTGCTCCCCGGGTCCGCTGAGGTTTGACCTGGGCGTCGCGCAGTCATTTGCTGAATCCGGACAACGGATGGCTGAATGGCGTGATAGGCGATCGCGGCGGGAGACAGGGCCGGCGGCATGTTTTCAAGCGTGTACCGGACTGCCTTGTCGATGTCGGATTGTGAATAATTATGCGGCCCCGGGACGATGAGCGAGTAGGCGGACACGGCGAACAGGGCGGCGACTACTCCGGCCACTATCAGAATCGGTCGTTCGTGGGATCGGTAGAAAGCCGCAAGCGGCTTTTTCCGATTCTGCCGGTCGACTACAGTGGCAGCAGCTGGAGGGAGTTCATGCGAGATCGTCGTCCTCTGCGAACCGCTGTACAGGACGTGCTTATTCATCCATGGTCGCGCCCCGGGGGGCGCACCTCCACCGGGTTGAATATATATTCATTCACGTTGCATGGGAATTAAATTTTTGTTATTTTGCCGAGTTCATCACGGCACCGCGACCGGGAGCGTACGAAGTAAAAGCACCCGCGGCCCTCCCCCTAGCCGCCGGCTCGCTTCTCCTTCGTGAAGTTCCGCATTTGCCGATGAATCTGCTTCCAGCGGTCCTTGGTGTCGAACTGAGCTCGCTCCTCGGTTCGGCGTTTCAGATAGGCGAGTTCCCGGCGGAGCTCGAGATAGTTCTCGTATCGCGCCTGGTCGAGGCGACCTTCCATGAGAGCGCTGTGCACCGCACATCCCGGCTCCCCGGAGTGGGAGCAGTCACGAAAGCGGCATCCTTGTGAAAGCTCGCCGATATCTGAGAAGCTCTCGGCGAGATCGTCTTCGTCCGCCCACAGCTGCAGCTCGCGGATCCCCGGCGTGTCGATCAAGAGCCCCCCTCCCGGAACGTGAATCAACTCACGAGAAGTCGTCGTGTGGCGTCCCTTGAGATCCACGCCGCGAACCGGCGCGGTCGCCTGAAGCGGCTCCCCGCGCAGTCGGTTTATCAGCGAGGACTTGCCGGTGCCCGAAGGGCCCACCAACACTCCGGTGCGTGACCCCGACAGCGCCTCGGAAAGGTCCGCGGTCCCCGCCCCCGACACCGCGCTGGTCGTGAAGCATTGGACACCGTCGGCGGCGACGATTACCCGCGCGACCGCGGCCTCCGGATCTGCGGTCAGATCGACCTTGTTGAGCAGAAGCACCGGTTTCGCCCCGCCCGCGCGGACCATCGTGAGATAACGTTCGACGGCGCGCGGGGAAAGAGTGCGGTCCCGTTCGCAGCTAAGGACGATAAACACCACATCCACGTTCGCGGCGAGTACCTGCTCCGTATTCTCATTGCCGGCACGCTTGCGTGATACCGTTGTGCGACGTGGAAGGACGGCGTGAATTCGGTACGGCGCCCCGGAAGCCTCCGACGGCTCTGCAGCGACCCAGTCTCCGACCGTCGGTAAGTCTGACGCCACGGCAGCTCGATACTCGAACCCTCCTGTCACCACGGCAGGCACATCACCCGCCGCGGTGCAGAGCAGGCAACCGCGGGAGCCGCCCCGGATCACACGACCCGGGACAAACGTTGTACCGTGCCGCGCGATAAACTCCTGCTCGAGAGCAGGTGTCCACCCGATCGACATCAACTGGTCGTATTCCGGTTGATTCATAGTTTCCTCACTCTATAGGCGTCAATCGCGCTCAACGGAAATGGGAGCTCCGTCATCGGCCGCGCGGCCAGTGCAAAGAGTCGAATCTCATCGTCGTCAGCGGCGATCCCGTTCGACCGGAGAAATCCGCAGCGAGTGCAGCGGTGGATAATGGCCCATTCACCGTCCGCCTTGGTCCAGACGGAAACAGGTTCCATTTCGCCCTTGCAGGCGCTGTTCCTGTCACCGGTGCGGATGTCCACGTGCCGGCTCCAGAGGCAATGGGGACAATGATTGCGATTTCGGTATGACGACACCGCTTCGCCGCAGTGGTTGCATGAAAAGACTTCGTCGTCTGTCCGGTTGTTTCGTTCAGTTCTTCTTTTTTGAGGCCGAGACATACTTTTCTCCTCCCGAAAAGTCGCGTGCGAAATTAATGAGTTGGGAGGCGGTCCCGGATCGTTGGTCTGATCGTTCCAGCCGGCGAGGCCGGTTATGGCGAATTCAGAATGTGCGGATTAGAATAGTGGTATAGACAGGCAGGGACAAAGAGAAACAGACAGATCTTCGGCCTGTCTACCCAAGCCGGGGCCGCTCGCTTTCGAACACCGACATCAAAATACCTCCGTGCTTCTATGATCTTGATAAACGCTACACTATCCGGCGACGCGAGTCAATTCCCGATCTATTGTGCCTGGGCACCGTTATTCGTTCCTTTTCGGTTCTGCAGGTCCCGCACTGCCTTCAGCAGCAGATTCTGGTAGTCCTGCAGCCGTGTCGTGTCCTGCGAACCGAGCAGCGAATCAATGCCGCCCAGGTCACCGACACCGGAAAGCCCCAGTCCATTGTCGCCGGCGGCCGCCGAGGACCCGGCGCCGGCGGAGAGAGCCTCGTTGAGAAGCGAGTCGAAACTGCTCGTCCCCGCCGCGGCAAGGTCGGCCGGCGAAACTGCGGCCGTGGGTTCGTGAGGAGCCGAGGTCTTCCCCGCACGGCCGACGCCGGTTTGCGATCCGGCGGAGAGTGCGGCCGGATGGATCGCTTGATTGCCGCGCGGCAGAGGCGAGACGTCGCCGTTGTTTCCGGGCGGTCTGCGTCCAAGGTTCTGGATCTCCCGGATCCGATTGGTGATCTGTTGAATGCGGATGTATATATCGTCTATGGGACTCATCCTGCAGAGTATACACCTGCCTCGTACCACCATGTTAAGCGGAAGTGATGACGGGAATCGGTGAGCTGCCGTGCTGAAAAAAGAAGTTACCCTGGCCTGTTCAGATCTCATTCCTCAAAAATTTAGTCACTCTCATTCCGTTCTTCGGGTCGACATCCCAGAATGTGATGCCGTTCTCGTGGTGATTGGCTCCTGCCGGACGAGTCCAGGCGACTTTGCCGAAAAGCTGAACTTTTGCTGGTTCCCCGGGCAGGCTGAACTCGAGAGTAAATATCTTGCCGAGAGTCATCGGCTCCTCGGTGATGAGGCAAATTCCGCCTTCGCTGATGTCTTTCGAGTGTGCGATTGCCCGAGTCGAACAGTTGACCACCACATCGAGCGAGATTCGCGGACAGCGGCGCTGATCTTCATGCATGGTACGATTATACGTTGCGACCCTGGCAGCGACTACTACACCATTGCGGCAATTCCCAAAAAAAGGGCGGCGGGCATCTTGATGTCCACCGCCCGCTATGGCCGCCGATCAACTCGGGCAACCCCTACTTCATCGCTGCTATTTCGTCCCAGCCTTTGGCGATGGCTTCGGCCGCCACGCCGAGTGCCGCTGCATCGTTCACAAAGTGGACTGCTTGGTAATCCGCATCAGGCGGAAACTTTGCCGCGAGGTCCGCCGGGAGTTTAACGCTCTTGCGGATCGGGTGGACAAATCCCTTCGCGTACTCGATCTGCCCCGCGTCGCCGTATTCGGTTTCGATCAGAAGCTTTGCGACGTTGGGATGCGGAGCCCCGGCCGTGATGAACTGGATGTACATTCCGGCGACTGTCCCGTCCTGGGGTATTACTACCTGCAGTGACGCCATCGGAAGGGAGAACTTTCGAGACAGCCCGTCAAAGTCCCAGAACAACGCAATGGGGGCCTCCCCCTTCTGGATTGCCGAGGTGCTGGGGCTCACCGGACGGATATTTCCCGCCGCCTTGAGCTTCTTGAAGAAATCCAATCCGGGCTGCACATTCTTCTCGCTGCCACCATGAGCAAACGCGGCCGCAAGAACCATCATGTTCGCAGTTCCCGATTCACGCGGGTCCTTCATCGTGATCATGTTCTTGTATTCCGGCTTCAACAGATCATCCCATGTTCTCGGAACGTTCTTTACGATGTCGGTGTTGACCGTGAAAGCGAATGCACCCCAATAGGCGGCAGCCCAGAGTCCGCCCGGCTCTTTCGCGTACGCGGGGATCTCGTCCCAATGTGCATTCTTGTAGGGTTGAGAAATCTTTTCCGCCGTGACAACAGTCGCGAAGTTGAATCCGAGGTCGGTCGCGTCGGCCACCGGCGCGGTTCGCTCCGCCTTCAGGGCCGAGATGATCTCGCCGCTGCCCATGTCGGTATCCATGGTCTTGATTCCGTATTTAGTCTCGAGGATCTTCCGGACACCGCCGTAATTCACCCAGTCATCCGGCAGACCGTAGGAGACCAGGACACCCTCCTTTTGCGCTGCCGCAACCAGCTGGTCCATAGTCATCGGCGCGGCGGCCGCCGCCTGAGACTTGGTCTCGGTTGTGCCGCTTGCGAAAGCTGCCGAGACTACAAGCAGACCAATAAATACAATTCCCACCAAGCGTGAAGTTCTGCTCATCCTTGCATCCTCCTTCGTGATATTTCGAAAACACCCTGATCCCGAACTCTAACACCTCCTCCTCTGCTCGATTCCTTCAGGTATTCTTTCCAGCACCGGAAACAGCCTGTTCGCCCCTGCGCTGATTAGCCTGCGCAAGGGCGATGATCGCGAGCGAAAGCAGCAACGCAACGGTGAACGCTATCACCGATATCGAAGAGGCGACCCGGCCATCCCGGCGGGTAAACTCGACAAGAAGCATCGGTAGCGTCTTGAAACGCGCACCCGTGATAAGCCGGGCAAGTGTGTACTCGGCGAAGATTGCGGAGAACACAAGCAGGCAACCGCTCACGATGCCGTTTATGATGTTCGGTCCGACGATGTAGAACAGAATTTGCCGGGCATTCGCACCCTGAATCATCGCGGCGTCGTTCAGTGTGCCCAGATCGATAGCATCGAGGCTGTTTGCAACCGGACGGTACATGTAGGGCATGGAGAAAACCGTGCAAGCGCAGACAAGCAGAAGCGGCGAGCGATTTATTACGGGAACGGTGTAGACAGTCACGAGGGCCAGCGCGAGAATCACGCGCGGAATCCCAAAGGGCAGAATGGTGAGAACATCGATCGGGATCTTTGCCGCCGGCAGTCTTGCGTAGGCGAGGTAGGTGGCCGGGACAATGAGAACGAGATTCGCCGCCACTGTGTAGGTCGCCAGCAGAAAAGAGTTCTTTACGGTGATGAGGAAGTAGGGATGGTTGAAAGTCTGGACGTACCAGTCAAACGTATACCCTTCCGGCAATATGCTGCGATCCCATCTCACGGCGATAGAAAACAGATATGTCGCCAGAATTGGAATCAGCATATAGACAGAGAAGAGAACGAGAAACATCGGTGTGGCTGCGTTTCGTTTCCTCACGTGCTCCACCCGCGCGCCTTGGAGAGCGTAAGCCGGTAGACGCCGATGCAAACGGCCATAATGATAAGCGAGATTGTAGCCATGGCTTTCGCGAGCGCCGGATCGTGAAGCACCTCTCCCGTCACGACAAAGGCGATCTGCGTAGTGACAAGAACGAGCCGTGAGCCGATCAAGGTGTACGCAGTGGCATATGCACCGTAGGCGTTTGCGAAGAGCAAAACCATCCCGGCCACAAGCGATGGCGCCAGAAGCGGCATGCCGATGTACCGCCAGTACTGCCAGGTCGTCGCCCCCATCGAATCCGCCGCCTCGCGCCACTCCGGGCTCAAGCCGCTGAACGATGGGATGATAAGAAGAACCATGAGCGGCAATTGAAAATAGACGTACGCAACTACAAGTCCGGCATAGGAATAGATCTGGAACTGAGGATACAACTGGAGACCAAACAGCTGCATGAAAAGAATCGTTACCACGCCGTTGGCGCCGAGGATGATGATGAATGCGAAAGCAAGAGGAGCGCCGGCGAAGTTCGTCGTTACGTTTGAGAACGCTTCGAATACTCCGCGTATTCGCCGGGACTTTGTCTTGAAAATGCTGTATCCGACGAAGGTTCCGAGTACCGTTGCAATGAGAGCCGTAATCCCGGATAGTCGAATGCTATTCCAGAAGGCGGCTAGATAGACCTTCTCGCCCAATCCGGCGTAGTTGGCGAGTGTGAATCCACCTGCGTTAAAAAAACTCTCTTTGACCAGGACAAGAACCGGGACGATCTCGAAAGCCAGGCAAAAGATGAAAAACGGTAAGATCCCCCACAGGGCGCTGAATCGAGTGGACCTCATTCTGCCATCCCTTGAGCTGCCGAAACGGCCGATCTTTGTGCGTTCTCGAAAGACTAACACTCGACCTTCCTGCTGTCAACAAAAATTGGCGAGACAGAATCCGGTGAGTGCCGTGATCGCGCGTTCGAATGCGGAAGGTCCGACATCCGAGGCGAGCAGTCACGGTTTCCGCTTCGGCCTCCGGAGGTACCCGGTTCCCATGAGCACGGCGATGAACTCGAGGCCGGGAATACTCTCGAAAGTGATCTTCATTGCAACGGTGAGCGGTACCGAGAGGAGCATCCCCATCAAACCCCAGAGCCATCCCCAGATCAGGAGAGAAAAAAGCACGACGACCGGACTGAGATTCAAATTGTCACCCTGGAGCTTCGGCTCGAGGACGCTCCCGAAGACTATCTGGACAAAAACGATCAGCGCACCGGCGGCAATGACCGGATTCCAGACCGGGTAGAACTGGACCAGGGCGAATAGAACGCCTGCGACCCCCACCGATAGCGACCCGACGGCTGGAACAAAGTTGAACAGAAACGTCAGAACACCCCAGACGAAGGCAAAATCGACTCCGATGATGCGGAATCCAATCCACACTGCGGCACCGGCAGCGAGGCTCACGAGCAGCTTGATGGTGAGATATCGTCCGATCTCCCTGTTGATCTGTTTGAGGATTCGAAGCACCCGGTCGGTCCGCGGCCCCTGGATTGCCTTGAACATCTTTCTCCGGAAGAATCGTTTTTCCAGGAGCATGAACAGGAGAAAGACAAGCACCAGCACGAAGCTCCCGAGAAACTTGACAAAGTCCCCGAAAAAACCCACCGCGTAGGTACCGATCGACTGGGTTACCTGCGGTTGTGCGAGCACGTTGGAGGGTAACCCATATCGGCTGACAGCAATTCGAAACAGATTCAGCAGTCGTGCCTGGTAAGTTGACCATGAACGAACCAGCGATGTGACGCTCGAGTACAGGATGAGACCCGCCAGGAAACCGAGTCCCAGCAGGATAATAATGACGAGCAATATTGCGAGGCTGCGCGGGATCTTCAGACGGACAAGGAGGTCCACAAAGGGCGAGAGCGTAAACGAGAGAAGAAGCGCTATCACGAGCGGCAGCACGATGCTCGAAGTCAGCTTGAGCACCGTCCCCACTGCAATCGCAGTCAGGACCGCAAGCAATCCCGGGACAATTCCATTCCTGTTCATAGGAACGAGGGTAACAGTTTTCCGTGAATTTCAATATAGGACGGCCGGAACCGGGCGCTCGGGAACCGGGTCAATGTGCCTCTGCTGAATCGAACTCGAGCAGGAAACGAGTCCCGTTGGTTCGATCGATCTGGACGGTGCCGTTGAGCTGTTTTGTCAGGGCGCGAATTACCATGAGACCGAATCCGGGGGAATGTTCGAGGTTGAATGATTCGGGAATGCCCACCCCGTCGTCTCCGACTCCGATTGTTATCCGCCCGCCCTTTTTCGACGCGTTGACGATTATTCGGCCCTCGGCTTTTCCCGCGAAAGCATGCTTCATGATGTTCGTCAAAAGCTCATTCACGATGATGCCGACGCTGGTCAACTCCTTCACCGGAAGAACGAAATCATCGATGTGTTTCTCCAGTTTCACCACGGCGCGGACGGGAAATAAGTTGATGATTTCGTCCGCCAGCGTTGGAAGGTACTCGGTTATCGACATCTCCCGCAAGTTCTCCGTCAGGAAAAGCTTGTCATAGAGCACACCCATGCTGCGCATCCTGCTCCGTGCATCCTGAAGTGCCAGCACCGTTGCCTTATCTGTCATAGAGTCCGCCTGAAGGGAAAGAAGGCTGCTCATCGTGTTCAGATTGTTCTTGATGCGGTGATGGACTTCTCGCAGGAGGATCTCCTTCTCCTGCAGCAGACCACCGATTTTTTCCTCGGCGGCTCTGCGTTCGGTGATGTCCTGGCTTACGCCCACGATCTGCGCGACTCTTCCCCCGCGGATAACCGGAGTCAGTGTGGTCGCCCAGGTTCTTCGACCCGTGGGGAGGTCCAGGGTCTCCTCATAGGAGATAGAAACCTTTGCATCGACGCACCGCTGATAGTTGGCCGACACCGTTTCACCAAGTTCCCGTCCAAGCAGTTCCAACGGAGTTTTCCCTCGAATGGCTTCGGTTGAGAGTCCAGTGGTCCGTTCATGGGTCTGGTTGTTTCTGGTGTATCTGAACTGATTCGGCCCGATGACCTCCATGAGGAATATCGAATCCTGAGCCCCGTGAAACACCGACTCATATTCGCGCGCGACCCTTTTTGTCTCTTCCTCCGCCCTGACATTTTCGGTGATGTCGGAACTGAACCCTTCGATGATGAAGGTTCCGTCCCCTCTCCGCTCGCTGATGCGTGCGGTGGTGCGCATCCAGATTTCCCGTCCGTCCACGGTGCGCAGCGGGTAGACGAAATCACGTACCGACCCGTGTTCGCGAAGCAGGGCGACCAGCTCCCCTCTTTTGGCCGGATCCGTGTACATTTGAGTTGCAATATCGGTATAGTACTCAACCGCATCCTGTCCGGTCTGAAAACCCAACATTGCCGCCATGGCGGCGTTCGCGGAGTAGAGCCTCCCGTTCGAATCGGATCGAAAGAACGCGATAGGAGCGCTTTCTATGAAATCTCGATACCTCGATACGGTATCCTCGACCTCCTTCTCAGCCAGCTTGCGCGTCGTTATGTCTTTCGATATCCCCAGAGTACCGATTACGCGGCCTTCGGCATCGCGAAGAGGCATCCGTTCGGTCAGGACCCAGGTGTCGGGTCGGTCTTTCCACA
>DATKUF010000159.1:0-14880 GCA_035530755.1 Spirochaetia bacterium
GCACGAAGGTCACGAACAGGAGCACAACGATGAGCGCTCCGATGTATCGCACGTAGGTGCCGAGAATATCACTCAGTTTCGCCCCGGAGATTCCGGACGCCACGAACAGGGCGATGCCCACAGGGGGAGTACATTGCCCGATTGCCATGTTTACGATCGTCATCACGCCGAAATGGATCGGGTTTACTCCGAGCTGCTGGACGATGGGCCAGATTATCGGGACGACGATGATGATTATCGCCGAGGGATCGAGGAACGTTCCCAGGACGATGAAGAAGAGGTTGATCAGCAGGAGCAGGATCCACTTGTTCCCCGTGAGGGAGACCAGGAAATGGGCGATCTGCCCGGGAATCTGCTCGGCAGCGAGAATCCAGCCGAAGCTCGAAGCTGCAGCAATGGTCAGGACGACGACACCGGTAGTCACCGCAGCGTTGACCAGGACCACCGGCAGGTCCTTGATTTTCAGCTCGCGGTAGACGAAAAAGCCCACAATAAAGGCGTAAAGCGCCGCGATGATCGACGCCTCGGTCGGGGTGAAGATGCCGAAGCTGATGCCGCCGACGATGATGACGACGGTGAAGAGCGCGAGAAACGAATCGACGAACGAGCGCCCCACCTCTTTGATGCTGGCCCGAGGTTCGGGCTCGATCTTCCGGGCTTTCGTTATGAAGTAGTTGACGATCATCAGCGCGACACCCATGAGGATGCCGGGGATGAAACCGCCCATAAAGAGGCCCCCGATCGAAACGCTGGCGGTTATACCCAGAATGATCATCGGGATGCTCGGCGGAATGACGATTCCTATCGATCCCGCCGTCGCCATGACGCTGGTCGGGATGGCCTTCCCATAGCCCTTCTTCTTCATCGCCGGGATGAGCAGGCTTCCGACTGCCGCCGTGTCTGCCGCGGCCGCGCCCGAGAGCCCCGCGAAGAACATCGCCGCCACCACGCTCGCGTTGGCAAGGCCCCCGCGAATGTGGCCGATCAGGTTCGATGCAAAGGTCACGAGGCGCCGCGAGATCCCGCCGCGGTCCATAAAGCCGCCGGCGAGAATGAAGAATGGAACGGCGACGAGGCTGAAGTTGGAGCTCGCATGGAACATGTTGGAGATGATGGCGATCACGTCGATGTTGCTGAAAAAGGTCATAGCCACAAGCGTCGCTATCAGCAGCGAGAACGAGACCGGCAGCTCCAGGACGAGGAGCCCTATGAATGTGAGAAAGAGTGCTGCTATCACGATTCCTGCGCCTCTACGCGATTGATATCAAGGATGATTTCCATGAGTATCTGCGCCGTGTGACTTAAGATGAAAACGCCCGAAACCGGCATTGCGAGGTAGGCCCAGACCATCGACAGCGGAAGGACGTTCATCATCTGTATGCGGTTGGCCATGGTGAGGATCCATCCCATGATGATGAGGAAGATCGAGAACAGGAGAACCAGCGACCACGTAAAGACTTCCACAGCTTTTCGAACGTCGTGAGGGAAGATCCGCACAAGCAGGTCGACCGAGAAATGGCTCTTGGTGTGGATCGCGAGGCTCGCACCGACGAAGCTCGCCCAGGCGAAGGAGTAGGTCAGAAGCTCCTCCGACCAGTCGATGGGCGCCTTGAGAACGTAGCGGGAAAACACCTGCAGAAACCCGAACACCAGCATGCCAACCATGAGAATGACGAGCCACGTCTTCTCGATCACGATGAAGACGCCATTCACGCGTGCAACGCCGGGAAGTACCAACTCGAAAAACTTCTTCACAATTCGCCTCTACTCCTTGGACCGTGGAGTGGTCAGGAAATCATGTACGCTCTTCGGGATGGAGATGCCCTCCGCAAGTGAGCGCTTGACGTTGTTCGTCTCGATCTCTCCGGGGATCAGCACGCCCTGTGACCCGGGACCTGCGGCCTGCGCATGCAGCTCGTCGATCATTGCCTGGGCGATGTCAAGGTACTCTTCGGAGGACCAGAAGGATCGGGGATCGATTACCAGGACAAACGACGCAAGGTCACGGTAGGTGTCGAGCCCGGCATACATCTTTTTGACGTGCGGGCCGAACACTCCGCCGATCAGCAGGCCGGTCAGTGCCTCGACCATCACGTTGATGCCATACCCTTTTGCCCCTCCGAACGGATGAAGTGCCTTGGCTTTGTTCGGGTCGGTGCACTTGTTCCCTTCCGCGTCGACGGCCCAGGTGTCCGGGATCGGCACGTTCCGTTCCTGCGCATAGAAAATCTTCCCGAAGGCGACCTCGCTGGTTGCCATGTCGAGCAGAATGGATTCCCTCCGCGCCGGGTAACCGAACGCGAATGGGTTGGTTCCCAGAAATGCAAACTTGCCGCCTGTCGGCACCACCGCGCTGTCGGTGTTCACGCACACGAGTGCCGCCATCTTCGCGTCCAGGGCTTGCTGTACGTAGTATGCGAGGGCGCCGCAGTGGCTGTTGTTCTTGACTCCAACTATCGCCATGCCCTGATCGCGTGCAATGTCGATCGCCGCAGCAGTCGCGAGCTTCATCGCCGGGTGTCCCGCGCCGCCCTGCGCGTCCACGATCCCGATCCCGGCTTTAAGCTTCCGGACCGCGGGCTTCGCTTTCAGGTTCATCCCGCCGGATTGGATACGATTCGTATAGTGCTCGACACGCAGCACTCCGTGCGATTTCACCCCGCGCAAGTCGGCGAAAACCAGTACATCCGCAACCACAAGAGCATCGTTCTGACTCATTCCCGCTTCGACGAGCCTATCTATAACCAACTTTTTCAAGTCTTTTTCGGGGACAGTAATCATACCCTCTGACATTGGGTCTCCTCAAGAAAATTCCGGCGGTAGCCGATTTTTTTAGTGAAGATTCATTATATCAAAAACCCTATATTTTGCAACCCATACGTGCGATCACCTCAGGATCGATTCCGGGGCCAGCGTTCCGGCTGGGACCAGAAGTCGCCGCTTCGGTCTCCATAGTATCCGGAGAGCAGCTGGTCGAGAACTGCGTTGGCGCGCGCGCCGGAAGCCGGAGTGCTCGGGCATGCGCCGTTGCCGGTTAATTCGTCAACGACAGTCTGAATAAGCGGCTGCTGCACGTGGGCCGGATTTGGCAGATCGAACTTTTCGCTCCCGGACGCATTCGTGCAGACCACCGGATCATTCCCGAATACCGAGAGTCGGATGGTTCCGTCCGTTCCGTCGATGGCCAGGAGGTCTTCCTGTGCTGCCGAGCCGAAGTTCCAACTCGCAGTTCCGGGAACACCGCCGGCGAGGAAGGTTGCCACAACGCGGTCTTCCAGCGGTGAGCTGTCCGTCATATTCCAGGCCGATCCTGTTACGAGCTCGATCGGGCCGAGGAGAAAGTCGACGATGTCCACCGCATGTGAGCCCATGTCCATCACCAGGCCGCCTCCGGAACTTGCTGCCTCAAGACGCCATGGGAGCTTCCCGTCCGCCGCCCGGTGTCGCGGCTGCGAAAAGGTAAGGGCGACTCCGGTCGGCTTTCCGATCGTTCCTGCCCCCAGAAGCTCTTTAACCTTGAGGAAACGGGGAAGGGCCCTTCGATAGTAGGCAACAAAAAGCGGCAATCCTGCCTTTTCGAACGCTTCGATCATCACGGTGCACTCGCTGTGGTTGCGTCCCATCGGTTTTTCCACGTAGGCCGGTTTGCCGGCCGCTGCAACTTTCAGCGCGTATTTCAGATGGGTATCAGGCGGTGTCGCCACATAGACCGCACCGACTTTCGGATCGGAAATCAGCCGGTCCGCGTCGTCGTACCATGTGGGGACTCCGTGTCGCGTGGCGTAGTCCTCGGCGAGGTGGGCCGTCCGCCGCATGACCGCCACAAGCTCACTGCCGTGCGCTTTCTGAAAACCGGGCCCGCTTTTCACCTCGGTTACATCGCCGCATCCGATGATTCCCCAGCGTACGGGGGACAAAAATGTTCCGCGCTTCATAGCCTATCGTATCAGGAGAATGCCCGCCCTGCAATGTTTCCGCGTTCAACCGAATCCGCAGCGCGAAAAGCGGAGAATCGCTTGACACTATGTTCCCGGACCACTATCTTCAACTAATCGGTCGCCGACCGACAATGTGACAGCCTGGTCGAAGATGCCGGCAAAGTTGGAGTACCTACAGATGAAACGGATAGTTGTCACCGGAATGGGAGCCGTAACGCCCCTCGGCAGCGGCGTAGACACCAACTGGAACAGACTCATGGCAGGCGCGTCAGGGGTTCGCGCTATCGACATGTTCGACATCTCGGGCATCTCGTCGAAAGTAGCGGGTATCGTCCCCATTGGAAGCCAGCCTGGGCTTTTTGATCGTGATGGACTTTTCTCCAGTCGCGACCAGAGCCGGAACGACAAGTTCATACTCTACATCCTGGAAGCAACTCGCCAGGCACTCGATGACTCAGGCTGGCATCCGGAAGACGAGCTGGGACGGCAGCGTACTTCGGTAGTCGTCGGTTCGGGAATCGGCGGATTCGTCACACTCGAGAACGGGACTCGCGATTTCGACAGTCAGGGGCAGCGGGGGCTTTCACCCTTCTTCATCTCGTCTCAGGTCATCAACCTAGCCAGCGGGCAGATCTGCATACGCCACGGGTTCAAAGGCGCCGATTTCGGAGTTGTAAGCGCCTGCGCCACCGGCTCCGAATCGATAGCGATGGCCGCGCGTCTGATTCATCTCGACGAGGCCGATGTGGTCGTCGCCGGAGGGTCTGATGCGACGGTGGACGCACTGTCGATAGGTGCTTTCTGTCAGACGCGTGCTCTGTCGACCGCGCACAATGACACCCCGCAACTTGCCTCCCGGCCTTTCGATCGCGCGCGCGACGGGTTCGTGATTGCAGAGGGTGCCGGGGTTCTCATCATGGAAGAGTACGAACATGCCCGGGCCCGGGGAGCGACAATCTATGCCGAGCTTGCAGGTTACGCATCCGTTGGCGACGCGTTCCATATAACCGCCACCAGTCCTGACGGTGAGGGCGAGTTCCGTGCACTCACTATCTGCCTCGAACGCGCAGGGCTCCGACCGGATCAGGTCGACTACGTAAACGCACACGCCACGAGCACGCCGGTGGGTGACCGTGGAGAGCTTGCGGCCATCAGGCGCGCTTTTGGCGACCCGCCGACTGCAGCGATATCTTCTACCAAATCGGCGACCGGCCACACGCTCGGCGCGGCCGGGGCGATCGAAGCGATCTACAGTATTCTTGCCATTCGAAACGGGGCGGTTCCGCCCACGCTCAATCTCGATGATCCGGAACCCGGATTCGAGCACTTCAACCTGGTTCCCAAAGAGGCGCAGGAGCGTAAGGTCGACGTGGCAGTTTCCAACGCATTCGGATTCGGCGCGACCAAGGTGACGCTTGCCTTCAAAAGGGTATGATGCGGGTCGTACGCGGCTCTGTGCTCAGCGAATCCGAGGGTGTCCGGTTTCGATCATTGCGCGGTTTATCTCGCGGTTGAGTTCTTCCCGGTTGGGGATGATCGATGAGAAGATAAGTTTGCCGTTTATGTAAATGCTCGGAAGATTTGCAACCCCGATCCTCTTCATGCGAGCGATGTTTTCACGGCTGTTGTACTTGTATTCCACGACGTCGATTCCGGTATCATATTTCTTTTTTGCATCCATTGCCGAGGCAAGCATGTAGGAGCAGGCGGCGCACGTGGCAGAGTCAAGGGTAAACACTTCGACAAGCGGCCGTGGAAGCCGTGCGTAGTCGGGAAGTTCCACTTCGATGCTTTCATCCACGTGCTCGTAGTTGCGGATCATCTCTCGTACCTGGTTCGTCTCGTGCACTGCCTGTTCGACTGCGATGGTATTCTCGATCGGGACCGCATAGGGCATATCGCATCCGGGCGCAATAATCAGATTTCCGTGCTCACCTGCGGCGTCGATCAGATCCACTACGCACTTCATGTTGTCCTGCTGCGTTCCGAAGAGCATTACGGTAGTGAGGGGGATATTCCCACCCATGACAATATCGTATCGGTCGGTGATCTGTTTCGCCTCCGCCAGGTCGATGTTTTCGTCAATCGAAATGCTGTCCGGTCTCGTTCGGCACATTACCTCGATGTTTCGAGTTGCATTTCCGCACACAAAGAAGGAGCTGTGAACCCTCCGCATACGTATCGCCTCAAAGAGCTTCAGATATGGCTGCGACAGAAATTCTTCGAAGTGGTCCGGGGAAATCTGCGAGACAAGCGGGTCGACCGAGGCAACGACATCCATTCCCGCGTCGATGTACCATCCTGCCACCTCCTCCGCGATTCGGAATGTGTAGTCGAGGAGCCGGTGCACGATTGTCGGATCGTCCATCATGTCCATGAAGAGATTTGTCCCACGAAGGTGAGAGGCGAGAGTGAAAGGTCCGCAAAAAAGGCCGTAGAGAGCGGTCTCGGCGCCCACCGCGGATTTCATCCGCCGCATCACGTCGAGAACCAGCGGAAATCTGGCGGCCGTCGGCCCGAACGGGATATTCGCCCGGGAATCGGGGAACTGGGTTTCCGTGGTGAAGTCTTCGAAAGGATGGGATGCGACGCTCGGCGGCGCGTCGTCGGCCCACAGCAGGTCGCAGCCGAGCGCTTCCGCTTCGAGCTGAAGATCGAACATGACCGGTTGGCCGTCCGGGCGGTAGATCCTGTGCACTTCGGTGAGGGCACGGAAAAGGGTCTCACCATCGGTGAGAACGTCACGGGCGGAAGCATCGATCAGTTTTCCCGCATGGATCCCGGCAAACGGAATCCATGCGATGCCCGCGTCCCTCTGATGATCGAACAGTGCGTTTATGAGCTTCTTTCCCCGCAGTGAACTCGCGTGCATCTGACTTCTCCTCGATGGCTCCATTATGGCCTGAGACGAAGAGGCTCTCTTGCACTATCTTGCGTTCTGTTGGAGCTTTTCACCAGATTTTGAGGTTGGGATCTGTCCGCGCCGCTCCCGAAACCGTCCGGGACTTGTGCCGACGACCTTACTGAAGACGCGCGTGAAGTAGCTCTGGTCTTCGAACCCGACCAGGCCGGCGATATCCGCCAACGGAATATCTCTGCTCAACAGGAGCGTCTGCGCTCGTTCGATTCTCACACGGTTGAGGTAGGAACTGAAGGAGACGCCGGACTCTTCCTTGAATACCCTGCTGAAATAGGATGGACTGAGGGACACGGCGTTCGCCAACTCATCGAGACTGATCTTTCGGCGGTAGTTGTGCTTCATGAAGTCGATGCTCTTGTACAACACATCGACGTGTTTCGCTTCACGAAGCGCAAAAACGCAGTCCGAGAAACGCACGAGAATGCGGGAAAGCCACACTGCCAGGTCGTCCTCGTTGCGGAGCTTCTCGATCTGGTTCAGGTAGGTGAAATTGAGGCCGAAAATTTCCTCTGAATCTGCACCGCCTTCGAGTGCGGCCCGGGAAAGAAGCACGACAAGCTCGAGTACCCGTGCCCGTATCACGCCGAACTGCCGCCCACTCGAAAAGAACACGTGACCGAGGATCTCGTTCAGAACTCGCCGGCCGTTCTCCCGATCACCCATTCGAATGAGCGTAAGCAACTCGCGTTCTTTTTCGATCGGGTAGCTCGACTCCGCAATGCCCGCCCGGTCGTTCCCGTCGAGAGACTTTATGTAGTGAACGTACTCGGATATGCGTGAGTGAGTCTGCATGCCCTCTTCGTCGCGTTTCAACCGTTCGGCGGAAGTTCCGGACAACTGCGCGGCGACCGAAGCGAGAATCTCCGCCAGCCCTGTAACGCGGTCAGGGGCGACGTATGGGACTTCCTGGAGCAAAGAGCGAAGTGATGCGGCTTCGGTTTCCCCGAGAGAGACACGGGAACGAATGTCCTCATCAAAGAATTCTTCATGTTCGACCATGATGACAGGGCCGCCTAAAAGAGCCCCTGCGATCCCGGTCTCATCCACGATCGGCGCCGCCCAGTGTGTAAGTGAGATTGGGCAGAAGAATATGTACTTGCCGCCAAATCTCTCGGCCTGGTAGGCGCCGTACAGATGTGTCTTGCTGCACGGTATGCCGCGGTTCAATACCCGCTGCGCGGCAGTGCAGAATCTGCAGGCGGTGTCCGATTCACCTGCACAATGCAGTTCAGTCCCCTTGCTGTCGATGAGGAGGCATGATATTCCGGTCGCTTTCGTGTAGGCGTCAGCAAGCCGTGACGCCCGTTCTCTGTCGAGACTCATGATAGGTGCGGATATTGTATAATAAACGGGACCCGGTTACCATAATCGCTCATGTCGGAGCCCGTGGCTATTCGCGTAACGCTTGTCCGGTTAAAGAACCCCTGCAATGCGTGCATTATAGTCGGACGTCTTCTCCTCGAATCCGTCGAGCGAGTCAAGCGCGATCGTCCCGATATCGCCTTCGAGCAGATCGAGCTCGCCGACGTTCGGGAAGCTCCCCGGATTCCCGGCATCGAGGTCGAACGGTTTCCATCCCTGCTTCTGAACGGCGAGCAGATCTCGGCCGGATCGATGGTAACGCCTCGTGACCTTAATGAGATGATGGAGAGGCTTCGGTGAGCGACGGAAGAACTGAGCTGCTCATTGTCGGCGGATTCCTGGGATCCGGAAAGACGACCGCCATTGCCGGTCTTGCTCGCCGACTCTCCGAAGCGGGATTGAAAACCGGTATCGTTACCAACGACCAGGGAAGCGACCTCGTGGACACTGCGTTCCTCGCACGCGAGGGTCTCTCGGTTCTCGAAGTGACCGGCGGCTGTTTCTGCTGTAATTTCGACGAGTTTACCAACCGGCTGTCGGATCTTGCCGCAACCGGGCGACCCGACATCATCCTCGCAGAGCCGGTGGGAAGCTGTACCGATCTAGTTGCAACTATCTTCAAACCGATCCAGCATCGGTTCACTGCCGAGTTCCGGCTGCGGCCGCTTACCGTTCTGGCTGATCCGGCACGCGTGAGGAAGCTGTTGCAGCAGGCCGAGGGGTCCGGATATCCCACGGAGGTCAACTATCTGTTCGAGAAACAGCTGGAAGAGGCGGACATCATTGCGATCAGCAAGATCGATACATTGGCTGCCGACGAGCGTGCGCGGCTCGCGTCGTTCCTCGGAGAGCGCTTCCCAGGCCGGGAGATTCGTGCCTTTTCAGCCGTAACCGGGGAAGGCTTTGCGGGATGGGTTGGGATGCTGATGAATGAAACCGAACGCTCCGGCGGCAGGATACTTCGGGATATCGACTATGAGCGCTACGGGGCGGCCGAGGCATCGCTCGGGTGGCTCAATTCCCGGACACTGGTGAAATCCCGTGAACCAGGGGATTTCCGGACGATCGTCACCGCCATCATGAACGGAGTCGACAGGGCGCTTGAGCCCGGAACGGGTGAAATAGCCCATCTCAAAGTCTATGCGATCGCCGATGGGGATTTTACCAAGGCGAGCCTGGTCGAACGTGGGGGTACGCCGCGGTTCGAGCGGGCGATGGAGAAACCTGCTCGCGAAGCGCTGCTCCTGATCAATGCCCGTGTGACGGCTGATCCGGACCACCTTCGCAAACTGGTAGACCACGCCGTTGGGGAAGTCGCACGGGAGTTCTCCCTTGATGTCTCCGACGGAAAAACCGAAAGCTTCCGCCCTGGCTTTCCGAAACCGAGCTACCGTTATCCTTCGATTTAGGAATTCGTATGCGACTCTACTTCCTGCGCCACGCGCAGTCGACAAACAATGAACTTTCCGATCGTACCGGAGCGGAGATCGGCCGGAGTGAGGATCCGTCCCTCACCGAGAACGGTCACAAGCAGGCTGAGCTGCTCGGAGCACATCTGGCCTCCGCGCCGTCCCACGACGCGCCGGTCGGCATGGACAGTAAGGACCTTCTGGGGTTCGGGATCACTCATGTCTATTGCAGTCTGATGGAGAGAGCCGTTCTCACCGGGACCTACGTTTCGCGCGCGCTGGGACTTCCACTTTCCGGGTGGGCGGACATCCACGAATCCGGCGGTATCTATCTGGACGACGGTCCGGATGGAAGCCCGATCGGCCGTCCCGGGCGTTCCGCTTCCGAGTTACGCGCGCGCTTCCCGCAGTTGCTGCTTCCGGAAAATGTCGGTGACCGTGGGTGGTGGAATCGTCCGTTTGAGCCCAAGGCCGACCGGCCGGTACGGGCGCGCCGTGTTCTGGACGAACTTCTCCGGCGTCACGGCGGAACTGAAGATCGAATTGCCATCGTCAGCCACGGCGGATTCTTCAACTGGCTGATGGGGCAAATTGTGGGAATTTCCCGCGCCGATTCAGTCTGGCTCCACACGAACAACGCATCCATCTCACGTGTCGACTTCCACCCCGAGATAAGCGTCGTACAGTACATCAATCGCACTGATCATCTTCCCCCGGAGCTCATTACTTGAAAGGCTGCGGCGTTGTCCTCACGTTATAACGACTGTAACAGACGCAGTCTCCCGTTCGGGCCTGGCCTCAGTCCCGCCCTCGGCGAATACCGATATCTGCTCGAGCGTGGTTATCCCGAACGCGGATCGATACAGCTGGTTGGTGATCGACACAGGCTCAGCGGCGAACAGAGGGCAATTCTCTACCGTGGTGCTTCGGCTCGATCGTGCGCTGAAGCACGTCGCGACAAGATCGTCCCGGTTTCAGAGATAGCCGGTACGGTATATATCGACGGATATAATATCATTTACACTGTCTGCAATTTCCGTCTCGGGCGCCCGGTCTTTATCTCGGACGATGGGGTAGTGCGCGATGCGGGTCAGGCGCACAAACGCGTGACTCGGACGAGCCTTTTCGAGGAAGCATCCCTGGCTCTCTGTGCTGCGCTCAGCGAGCGAGAACTCTCGGCTCAGGTCTATCTCGACCGTCCGGTCAGCGGGAGCGCCCGGGACTCCGAACTGATAAACCGACTCGCGCGCGAGTCCGGCAGTGAGCTGGCGTGCGAAATTGTCCCTTCGGCAGACCGTGCTCTATCCGCCCATTCGGGTCTGCCGGTCGCCAGCTCCGATTCGGCGGTGATAGATGCGCACGTCGGGCCCGTGGTCGACCTTGCCCGACTCATCCTCGAATCCCGATACGACGCGCAGCTCGTCGATCTGTCTACCATAGATCAGTGTCACAGGGGCTGATCGGTCGGTCCGCAGCTCAGCTATTGGCGGTTGACCAGAAAAAGGTAACGCTCATAGAGACCCTGGTCACGCATGAAGGTGTTCACCGTGTAGTGAAGCGGGCTTGGAAGAACCGCAGCGAGCCGCCGAACCTGATCCGTGGTCAGTTTTCCGAACGGTTTCCCGAATTCGTACATCGAGGCCTGCCCGATCCCGAATACTCCCGGACCCCACTCGATGCTGTTGAGATAGAGCTCGAGAATTCGATCTTTCTTCAGCAGCGCGTCCATCTCCACCGCGATGAAGGCTTCGAGGTATTTGCGGTAGTAGTTTTTGTCCATAGTGAGAAAAAGGGTTCGCGCAAGCTGTTGATCGATAGTGCTCGCCCCGCGGACGAAGTAACCGGCGCGTTGGTTCAGTCGATAGGCTTCACGGATAGCTCCCAGATCGATGCCGTGATGCTTGTAGAAATGGCCGTCCTCAAGAAGGATGAACATGTTCCGATCGACTACCGGAATTTGTGACAATGGAACCGGTTTAATCGGAAGAAGGCGCTGGCCCTGGACGAGCGACCTGAAGATCATGAGCGAATTGATTCTCGGAGTCACGAAGGCGAAGAGCAAGGTATAGCAGGCGATCAGCAGCGCGATCCCGACGTGAGCTAAGATGAGCATCTCGAACGGAAAAAGCAGAATGCGCCTGATCGACGGACGATGAAGTCGCATGGAGCGGTCGATTGCCGCCGTCAAATGGGATTCTTTCTCTGGCATTGTATGTACGAAATATATCAGTTCTCCCGGAGCAGATCAACGGCGACGGGCGCTGCTCTCGCATATCGAGCTCACCATCGCCCAGAAGTTCTCCATCGGGGTGTCGAGCTGGACGTGATGGGTCGGACCCAGAATCAAGCCGCCATCAAACCCTACGTCGGCGAGCCGGCTCCGGATTTCCGCCTTTACGTCGTCGGCGGAACCGAACGGCAACGTGTGCTGCTCATCAACGGTGCCCCAGAAAGCGAGTCGGTCTCCGAACCGGCGTTTCAGCTCGGCTGGATCCATACAGGCCGGTTGAACCGGGTTGAGAACATCCAGGCCTATTTCTATGAGGTCCGCGATTATCGGCGTGATCACCCCGTCGGAGTGGTAGGCAATTTTGATTGCCGGGTTCACCCTCTTGAGATCCGCGAACAGTTGCGCCATTCGCGGCTTGAAGAATTGCCGCCACATCCGGGGGGAGATGATCATCGAATTCTGAGAGCCCATGTCGTCACCGGTCCAGATCATGTCGACGCCGATTTCGGCAAGCCGAATTGCTGCGGATCGATGATAGGCGAAGGGAATATCCAGGATCTGCTGCGCGAGATCCGGTTCGAGAGCAAAATCCATCATCAGTCGGTCGAGACCCCGGAGGGCCCATGCCGTCTCGAAGATCGTCGTTACCGCGACGCCGACAATCCAATACTCCCCGCCATAATCGCGGACCAACCGCTCGGCTTCGGCGTAGAGCTCGGGGCGTTTGGGATCCGGCGGGATGTAACCCGAAATGGCCTCGTCGGATGCAAGCGGGTGACCGACAATTTCGGTGTACTTTCCGTTTCCGAACGGCGTCGTATATCCGGATGTCCGCCAGTCGATTCCCCACTCGTCGGTGTACTCATCTCCGAGATAGTAGGAGTTCGCCCACCCCACTGAGGTGAGCAGCATGTCTTCGTCGATTGCCCGTTCGAGCGCGTAGCTGTTGCCGCCGCCGTGTGGATTGTGGGTCGCGGCGTCGGGGATGGAAAGTTCTTTTCGCAGCCGGGCGGCAAATTCCGGAGTGAAACTGATCTGCATAGGGCACCGGTCCGGCAACTGGTGCGATAGGGCCGTCTGTACACGTTCTCTGTGTGTCATGGACTCTCATCCGGTCTGAAGAATTCGTGGTCCGGGCGCGAATCCCGCGGGTATCTCGAGTCCGAGCTCGCCGAGCACCATCTGCCAGAACTCAGGGATTCCGGCCCACGCGTCGATCACCAATCCGGTCACCGGATGCTGGAATGAGACACCAACGGCGCGCAGAAACAGATATTCCCGTCCGAATCTTTCGTGGAAATAGTTGTTGTGATTGCGGTCGCCGTGGCGCTTGTCGCCGATCACCGGATGGTTGATACGCTGGACGTGGCGGCGCGCCTGGTGACGGCGCCCCGTCTTGAGGTCGAGGGCGAGAAGCGAGTAGCGCGCGGACTGGTGAGGACCAATGGGAACCGGGATCTCTACCCTTGAAAGCGTACGGTACAGGGTGAGAGCCGGAGCTTCAGACGAATCCGGTGTCCGGCTTATCGGGCTGTCGACCAGGCCTTCCTCGTCGGTGTACCCCCGAACGAGTGCAAGGTACCGTTTTTCCACTCGTCTTTCCCGGAAAGCGAGAGAAAACGCCGCCGCCACCTCCGGGTTGAGTGCAAGGATCACGACACCCGAAGTCCCGCGGTCGAGGCGGTGAACCGTATAGGCCTTTCGCCCGGTCATGCGTTCGACGAGACCCATACAGGTTGGAGATTTCCAGTCGTAGGCGTTTGGATGGATCATGAGCCCCGGAGGCTTGTCCACCACCACGATATAATCATCCTGGAAGAGCGTCGTGAGTGCCATCTTTCCAACAGCGTAGCCGGAATCGTGGTCGGCCACAACCGGTGCTGGCGGTAGACGAACTACCGAGAGCGCACGAGGATGTCCACCAATTTGTGAAGCAGACGCAACTTCGGAATCCCTATTTCGTTCGGGGAGTAGATCGCCTCGTCAAAAATACCGGCGAATCGGGAAAGCTCGCCAGCGGATTCGTCGCGAACAACCGCAACTCTGCCTGCGTACTCACTTGCCGTAAGGCAATCGGCATAGTGGATCCCCGCGTCCTCACCCCACTTCACTACGCGCAGAAACTCCCGTCGGACCCGGTCGACTTCCAGCCGCTTTCTTCGAGTTGGCCGGAAGACTGATCTCGGCGGAGGCTTTGTCAGATCCGCGAAATCCGCCGCTTCTGCAGCGGAGAGGCCGCCGAAGAGTCGCTTTGCGGCACGAACCATTGCCCGCAGTCGCCGGCCTCCTGCGCGCAGACTACGGAGAAGCCCGTTTACTACGGCAGCAAGCGGATTGACGCGTCGGAGAAAACTCCGAAAATCGCGTGAGAACAGCGGGCCGAAAATGAAAACCAGAACGGCTGCCACCCCTGCCGCAAGGGCACCGATCCGTAGTACCTGCCAGAGCGAGTCGAGCCACGGCCCGGGCTTCGCGGAAGGCATGTCTGTGAAAAGTCCCCGGATATCCGGCATCGGAGGCGCAAGGGTCGCGGGCTGCCGAATCTGGAGCGCGGGAGCGGCTTTCTGCGAGAAAAGCGACCCGAGCCAGGTGAAGAACTGCGCGAGAATTCCATAGGGGAGCAGTGACCGGTTGCCGGCGTATAGAAGGGCGATTACGAGGGCCGCGCCCCCCATAAATACCGCGATGCGGACACGTTTTCGAACCAGGTCCAGTGAAAGGACAAGACCGTCTCCGGCAAGCTCGATTTCCTCGATCGAGATCGAAACCGCTGAACGCACGATGACGTAGCAGACACAGTACAAACAATAAGCGATGAGCTCCCCGACACCCGGTGGGAAGCCGGCAAGCCAGAGAACCAGAATCGTCATTCCGGCGGATACCAGGAAAACGTTGCATAGGCGCCGGACCGCAAACAACCCTGCGTGAGCGCTTCCGACCAGGTGGGCCGCGTCCCGAACTGCGCGATGAAGGGCACTCCCTCGTCGCGATCCCCGAACTGCTGTGAACGCTTCGAAGGCG
>DATKUF010000160.1:0-37727 GCA_035530755.1 Spirochaetia bacterium
CAGGCGGATTGCGCGGTCTCCCGAGTTGGGGGCATCTATGCTCAAAGAATGGGAATCGGTTCGACAGGTACCCGAGGACGGCTACAGGCGCTGGTTCACCGACCACGACTTCGATCTTATCGTCTGGTATGCCGACGATACGCAGAGTGAAATCATGGGTTTTCAACTCTGCTACGATAAGACGCGGCATGAGCGGGCGCTTACGTGGAAACGAGCCGAAGGATACCTTCACAACCGGATCGACGACGGCGAGCTCCCGTTTGGGAGCAAACGATCACCGATTCTCGTACCCGACGGTGCTTTCGCGCGCGATGCGGTGCGGGATCAGTTCATCGGCGCTGCAGTGAATGTTGACCCCGATATTGTGAAGTTCGTCGTCGCCAAACTGGACACGTTCGAACGCGCATCGCCATTATAAGAAATAGCTATCCGAAGAACTCCTGCTCGATCCGAGTGCAAATCTCATGGTAGACCGGCAAATGCCGCTCCTGCACTTCGGCGGTGTTGTTGCCCGGGACTCGAACGGCTATGTCGCACAAAGACGCGAGCGGCCCGCCGTCGGGGCCGGTAAGACCAACGACGTTGACTCCTTTCATCCTGGCGACCTGCGCAGCTCGCATCACGTTGGCCGATTTTCCCGATGTGCTGATGACTACAAGGACATCGCCGGTTGCCCCGTAGCCATACACCTGCTGCGCAAAAACCATTTCCGAAGAGACATCATTTGCGAAGGCGGTCGCGAGTGAGAGCGATCCGGTGAGCGCAATGGCCGGCAGTGCCCCCTGGAGAGTGTTCGCGATCCGTTCGCCGTCAGACGGGAACAGACGCAGCAATATCTCCCGTTCGCTGCCCGGCAGCTTTCGTGGAAGCCGGAACCCCTTCATCAGCTCGCCGACAATATGCTCGCTGTCTGCTGCGCTTCCTCCGTTCCCGCATACCATGAGTTTGTTTCCGGCGCGAAATGCGTGCACCAGAAGTGAGCATGCGGAATCGATATTCTCACGGCAGGGCAGTAGATCCGGATATCGATCGTACAACTGCATGAGCGATCCACTCAACGCGAACTCTCCCCTGTAATGCGAATGGCCTTCTCCTGTATCTTCAAACAGAGTTCCGCCGCCTTGAACGCGTGTTCCTGCGTCATGGCAATCTCGGTTCCGTTCAAACAATCGAGCACCAACTCGCCGAAGTAGGGATAGCCGACTTTACCTTTGACCGACACGTGATGTTCGCCTGCTCCATCCACAAAGTAGACCTGATCACCGTCGGCGTCTCTCGCAACGTCGATGTATTTCCTCAGCTCGATATATCCCTCGGTTCCGAGGACAAACGTGCGCCCGTCACCCCACACTCCAAGACCGTCGGGAGTGAACCAGTCGACGCGGAAGTAGTTGGTCGCGCCGTTATCGGCAACAACCGCGGCATCACCAAAATCTTCGAGTTCCGGGTACTGCGGATGATTGTAGTTGGCAACCCGTGCGCTGGTCACCTTCGCGTCCTTCGCGCCCGAGTAGGCGAGAAACTGCTCCACCTGATGGCTTCCGATGTCGATGAGAATTCCTCCGTAGTCACTACGGCGGAAAAACCAATCCGGGCGTCCCGCGGGATTGAGACGATGTGGTCCGAGCCCGATAACCTGCAACACCCTTCCGATTGCCCCGCGTTCGATGAGCCGGCCGGCATAGACCCCGCTCTCGTTATGGAGACGCTCGCTATAACATACGGCCCACTTGCCGCCGGTTTCGGCGACCTTTGCGCGCGCGCGTTCGAGCTGCGACAGGGTGGTAAATGGAGCTTTGTCCGAGAGAAAGTGTTTTCCATGATCCAGCACTCTGCACCCCACGTCACAGCGGGCGGACGGAACCGCCGCGCACGCAACGAGTTGCACCGCAGCATCCTGGAAAATCTCCTGCTCCGAACGAGCAATCTCAACCATCGGAAACTTTTCCTTGAACGCCTGAGCCTTTGCCGGGTCCGGGTCATAAACCCAGCGAAGTTCCGCGCCGGCATCTATCATCGCCATGCACATGCCGATGATGTGCCCATGATCAAGACCGATCGCCGCTATCGGGAACTCCCCCTCTCCAACAACCGGATCAGGGTGACTGTCCGGAGCGTAGTTCATTCCGTCGGCTTTTCCCATATTTCACTCCTTTAGAACAATCTCCATTCTACCTCGAAAAGGTCTGCAAGTGGACTAGTCGCAAAGGGTGCAAATCGGGAAATAGTCGGGCAGTGTATTCGGTAATCTGCGGCCAAAAGTATTATATTGAAAGAGACTATGTTTACAAACCTCAAACGGGAAAGGAAGCACACTATGAAGCTGTCTTACCGGTTTCTGGCGGTGGTTGTGGGCGCAGCGATTCTCGGATCGTGCGCGTCGACGCCCAAACCTGCCGCCCCTGCGCCTGCCGCAACTCCTGCCGCCACGGCAACTGCACCGTCGCCGGACGCGGAATTGCAGAAAGCCAAAGACCTCAAGGCTTTGGATGAGCAGTTCGGTCTCGACAAACAGGTGCCGGCCGCCTACGAGCAGGGAGTGACGGCTCTCAACGCTGGTCAGGTGGCGATGGGCAAGGACAACGCTGCGGCGAAGGCCCAACTCGACCAGGCAATATCGGCATTCCAGCAGGTGTATGATACCGGATTTCCGGTACTCGTTGCCGACCGCGAACAGGAAGTCGCTACAGCCAAAAAGAACGCTCTTGCCGCAAAAGCCGACAAAGCGGTACCCGACCAGTTCCAGAAAGCGCAGTCGCTCGAAACCCAGGCCGCCGACAAAAAGAGCGCAAAAGCGTACAAGGATGCATATGACCTCCTGGGCGCGGCGAGAGACGCGTACACAGCGACAGTCGATGCGGCGAACAAGAAGCGAATTGCAGCAGAAGCGGCGCTCAAAAAGGCGGACGCGCAGATTGAGCAGACAAAGACAGAGGTGGATGCCATGCAGAAAAACCTCGATGCTGCGAACAGCCAAAGCGCGGGAGGACAGTAAGCGATGAAAAGAGCAGCACGAATTACGTTGTTGGCCGCATTGTTGACCGCCCTTTTTGCCCTGGGATCGGCGTTCTCGCAGAATCTACTCGACAATGATGCCTACCGCAAGGCGGTCCAGCTGCGGCAACAGGCACAGGTCGCGCTCGATAGCGGTCAGTACGACCAGGCGCAGCAACTGTCACAACAAGCCGAGCAGTACGCAAAAGAGGCGATCGACACGGCGAAACAGCTCGAGCTCGCCTACCGTGCCACAAACTGGCTGGAACGCGCGCGCGAGCGGATCAAGTTCGGTGAATCAATCAAGGCGTCAGAGAGGTATGCAACCGAGTGGCAGACCGCGCAGGCGAAATTCACCGCGGCCCAGGACGGCTATCAGAACAAACAGTATCAGGACAGCATCGTCGCATCCCAGGCTGTTTTGGATGCGTTGAGAAATATCCAGCCCGCGAAGACGGCTGTCGTGGCCCAACAACCAGCGACACAAGTGCCGACGCAACCGGCGCTGCCTGAATACTACGTAGTACGCCTGATTCCGAACCGGACGGACTGCTTCTGGCAGATCGCAGGATATCCGTTTGTTTACGGCGATCCGCTCAAGTGGCCGCTGTTGTACAAGGAGAACATGCAGATTCTGCAGGACCCGAAGAATCCGGATCTCATCCAACCCGGGATGGTCTTCAAGATTCCTTCGGTTAACGGTGAGAAGCGGCAGGGTACCTACAAGCCTGACGGGCAATCGAAGTAATGTAACGATTGAAAGGCGGCGCCCGGCCCTGCGCGGAAGGGAATAAGATGGAAACGGGCCGTTCCGACGTGCTTCGACCGACGGGATGAGCCAGGTGGACAGCAGCCGTTGCAACTGTCGGAACGGTATCCGTTTCCAGGCCGTATTGATGATATGTACGCAGAAACAGCGAAGTTGGATTACCGGATAAGCAAAGAAAATGCCGGTTGATTTCGCGGCGAAACCCTGCCGGCCGTTGATTGTCCTATAGATTGGTGCGAAAACCGGACGTTTTCTGTCCGCCGTCGGTTCCGGGGCTGCGCGAGTCGTCATTTTCGAGGATCTTGCTGCCGGTTGGATCGTCGCTTCCGGTTTCAGGCTCAACGGTGATTCCGAACGTCGGGAAGTCCGAAAGGGGCACCGCAAGTCGAATATGGTGGACCGCGTGTCCCTCGGGCGTGACCCGGAAAACGCCGCCGCTTCTTCTGATCCCGTCCTTCGTGAACCAGAGCTGGTAGGCGTACCCTTCCGGAGGCACAGGCAGGCCGAAGGCATAGAGCACGCCTGAGGTCTGATCAGCGCCGGTAGCAATGATCGCGCGTGCTTTTGGGGCAACTTCCGTTCCGCTCATCACCGCAAGGATGTCTTCCGCGGCCCGGGCCTCGCCGCTGACCTGCGTCCCGGCGCCGGAAATACCTGAAACATTGAGCCACAACGAACCGGCGAAAAGAAACAGAACGGCGAGACTCGCGGCTATGACAGCGCGAGGGTGATCGAGAATAAAACGTACCGCAGCAGGAAGACGCAAGGGCGGCTGGGCCGGCAATTCTTCGATTATTCTGGTGCGCAACGACGGCGGCGGTTCCATGAGCGGGACCGAATGTCCGATTGCGTCAAAAGCGGTACGGTACTCGGCAATCAGCTTTCTGCAGCGCGAACATCGACGCAGATGGCGTCGAACCGCAGCTCCCTCTTTGGGGTCGAGACCGCCAGTAACGAACGATGGAAGAAGATGTGACATCTTTTCGTGCTCCTGTCCGTCGATACTCATTCCGTCACTTCTCCCGTTTCGAGCATCTTTCGCAGTTTCTGAAGACCCATGCGAATTCTGCTCTTCACTGTCCCCAGTGGCTCATTCAACTCTTCCGCGATCTCACGGTGAGTGAGATCGTGAAAATAGGCTAATCGCAGCGCCTGCCGCTGCTGCTCCGGCAATGATTCCACCGCCTCGACGATCCGAAGACGGTCCCACTCCCGAACCGCCAGCCTCTCCGGATCATTATCCTCTGCCGTGGAATCGTTCGTGTTCTGGACCACCTCCACAATTGATCCTACCGGAATGTCGCGCCGGCTCTTGTGGCGCCGCAGCTCGTCAATCGATTTATTCCTGGTGATGCGCAGCATCCATGTCGACACACCCGCTTTTTCGGGGTTGTAGTCGCGGGCTTTTGTCCAGATGGTGACGAATACGTCCTGAGTGATTTCCTCTGCGACGCTGGTATCGTGCACAAAATGAAGTGCCACGCTGTATACCAGCCGTCCGTAGAGGTCGTACATTTCACCCAGTGCGTCTTTCTCTCCTCTGGCGACACGCTTCATCAAGACCGTGTCTTCCGCTGTCCTGTTGCCCATTAAGTAGAATATTCACCAATTCGGCTCCGGGCGGCAAGTGATACACCTTGCTTCCCCCAGCATCGACTGCTATCGTTATATACGTAATGACAACAAAAAGAGATTTTACCGCGACAACACTCGTGGTTCATCGAAACCGGGTGCTACTGCACCGGCACAGAAAGCTGGGGCTGGTACTACCGCTCGGCGGCCACATCGAGTCGGGCGAGCTGCCCGACGAAGCTGCAATCAGGGAGGTTCGCGAAGAGTCAGGTCTCGACGTAGAGCTCATTCTTCCGGAGCCGGTGTGGCCGCTTGCGGATGTCCGGCAGCTCGCGAGGCCTATCGCCGTGCTTCTCGAGGACATCGAACCGGGGCACCAACACGTAGATCTGATTTATGCGGCCACCTTGAAGCGGCCGGAATCGGAGTCGGGTCATCCGGCCGGTAGCGGCACCGAAGAGCTCATGTGGCTGTCGTCTGCCGACATAGATCTGGTTTCAATGCCGGAAAACGTGCGCGTGCTCTCGCACTACGCGTTGCGTCTCGTCGAATCCTCGGCCGCGGAGCCGACCGACGGGGTGCGAAACGATCTGCTGCCCCGGCCTGACCGGCCCGCGCTTGCGTAGCCACCGGGATGAAGGCAACACTGGCCGAGTTTGACGCGCGCCTGCAGCAGCTTGCTTCGGTTCGCCGCGGGCTGGTCCATTCTGTACTTTCCGGATCCGGATCCCGCGGACTTCAGGAATCAGCAGACATCCTCCGGGAGATGCTTTCTGATTTCGTGACGCTGCCGCGGCCCGCATCCGCGAACCGCGGCGAAGCCGAGAGCCGCGGCAAAGCCGCGGAAGGTACCCTGCGCGTTCTGACGGAAAGTTCAGGCGAGCAGGTGACTCTCGACCTAAGCTACGAAATAGGAGAGCTCGGACGCGACCTCCTCTATTTCGAATCCGGTGAAGCTTCGCTGCTGCGCCAGATCCTGCCGTCCGGGTCCGGACTAAGGGAGCAGGCGGAAGCTATCGCGACATATGCAGGCGAAGGAGCCGCGTACCGCGCATGGATCACCGACCGTGACGGTACTGTCAACAACTATTGCGGACGCTATCGTTCTTCGATTCAGCCCGCGTATAACGCGATAGTTCTCAGCGGTTTCGCGCGCGACTGTGCGGAGCGGTCGGTCATCCTCTCGTCGGCGCCGCTGGCCAACTGCGGCCTGCTCGATGTTTCCGTGGTTCCGGAGTCGCAATTTGTTTTCGCCGGATCAAAGGGGCGTGAGTTTCAGGACGAACAGGGCCGCCGAGGCGAGCTTCCGATCGCGCACGACCAGGCGGGGCTTCTGGATGATCTCAACCAGCGTCTGTCGCAGCTGGTCGCGGAGCCGGAATACACAGTCTTTTCGAAGATTGGATCGGGGCTCCAGTTCAAGTTTGGCCAGACCACCGTTGCCCGGCAGGATATCTTCGGCAGCATCGTGCCCGCCCGTTCGCGTCGGTTTTTCGAACTCGTATCCTCGATCGTCGCGGAGATCGATCCGAATGGAGACTGCTTCCGCATAGAGGACACCGGGAAGGACATTGAGGTGATTCTGACGATTTCGGCCGCAAACGCGGCGCCCGATGGTCCGCAATCGACGCGAAGGGATTTTGACAAGGGTGACGGAGTTGTCTTGATGGACCGCGAGCTCGACCTGAAGCTATCGGACGCGCCCGTGCTGGTCTGCGGCGACACCGATTCCGACATCGCTATGCTTCGGGAGACGGCCGCCCGAACCCGAAGGTTGTCCGCCGTGTTTGTAACAACCGACCAGGGACTCAAAGATCGCGTACGGCACTACTGTACGAGCGCTCGGTTTGCCGACACACCCGACGTGCTTGTCGCGGCGCTCCTGCTTGCGTCAACGCGGCACGGTCACCATGCAGGTTCCCAGCCGAGGCCGGCACCTTCGGCGGGATAAAGCGTCCCGGCCCTCAGACGAACCGCGCCGGCCGCCGGATCGTCGATGAGATCGAGATGGCCGTCGAGGTCGAGATACCGGACGTTGGGGCGGGACAGCGCAAAATGCAGTCCGGCAGCGATCGCAAGCGCGGATTCATCCATACAGCCAACCATGACGTTAATCCCCGCGGAGAGGGCCACCGAGTCGACCTGCATTGCGCGGCTTATTCCTCCTACCTTCATGAGCTTGATGTTCATGATGTCCACGAGTTTTCGCCGTGCGAGGCGATAGGCGTCGACCATGCTTACGAGGCTTTCGTCAGCCATTACCTGGATCGGTACCCCGCGTGTAATGTGCCCGAGCTCGCGCAAGTGATCTTTCGGGGTTGGCTGTTCGATGATTTCCAGACGCGCGCTTTTGGTCCGGGTGACGAACTCCATCGTATCGTCCCGGGAATACCCCTGGTTTGCATCGAACCGGAGTTCGATCTTCGGTCCGACACGTTCGCGAACGCGATGCACCCGCTCCACGTCCTCCTCAACCGAACGGCCACCTTTGAGCTTGAGCGCGCGGAACCCGCGTCTGACCCACTCCGCGGCGATCTCGACAGTCTCTGAGACCGGAAGGATTCCCACCGTGACGCTTGTTCGCATGCAGCGTCGGAACCCGCCGAGCAGCGATGTGACCGGAAGCCGCGCGTATTTTCCCAGGATATCGTAGAGTGCCATGTCTGCCGCTGCGAGGACCGAGGGTGAACGGGGCACAACGGCCGAAAGGCGCTGCAGAAGCCACGCGATACGAGTCGGATCGTGGCCGACGAGAACGGTCCTCGCCGCGGATTCGAGCTCGGCTCGCACACACTCAGGCGTCTCCCCGGTAACGTGCGCGTCGGGCGCAGCACACCCGAACCCGGTAATACCCGACGTCGTATTTATCTGCACAAAGACGTTCTCGGCGGAATGAAATGTTTCATAGGCGATTGTGTAGGGCGACCGCATCGGCATCGATACGTCCCACGCGGTAACGCGGGTGATCTTCATGCGAGGTAGGGGGCCAGCGCCCGCACGACCGGCTCTGCACTCTGCCAGATCGGATCGCATGCAGGAAGCCCGGTTTCCCGCGTGATCTGTGCGACAGTTTCCTCTATCCGGCCACGATCTATGCCCTCATGGTTGATCGTTATCGCGACCACCGGTTTTCTCGATACCAGCTGGATTGCCTCGATCTGTCGCGACAGCGGATCAAGTGGATAGCCGGGAAATCCGTCATACTCCCGGCGGAAGGGGGCGTGTTGCAGGATTACCGCGTGCGGACGCGTCGCGGCGAGAATTTCGAAACCGCCTGGATAGGCGGGGTTGAGGAGACTGCCCTGACCCTCGACAACCAGCGCCCGGGCGCCGGTCTCCTTCCATGCTGTCCAGACCACGTTTTCGAGCTCGCCCGCGACGAAGTCGTTGATGAGACTATCGAGAACGATGCTGTATCGGGCTCCCTGCAGCCACGCGGTCTGGCCCGTTCCTATGAGCTCGGCCCGATGACCGGCGCGCCCAAGCGCGTCTACGAGGATCCACGCGGTAGTCCGCTTGCCGATTGCCGAATCGGTCCCGAGGACCGCAATGCGTGTCGAGGTTACATCTTCGATCCTTCCGGTAAATGCGTGCAGCCGGTCGCGCGATCCGGTCTTTCGAATGTCGCGAAGCACAACGCCCTTTTCCGCCGCGAGCGCCGCGATATCCGGAATATCTGCAACGAATTGGTGGAGCCCGCTGTCCACATTCAGCCCAAGACCTACGGCCTGCGCCACTGCGTTTCGGGCAGCGTTGTCCAGGACACCGCCGTCGGTCGCAACTCCGACGACCATGTGAGTCGCCGGAGACCCGCGTCCCCGTGCCTCGGTGACTGCTGCGGTGAGGTCCGCCAGGATCGGAATGCCCTTCGGCGTGCCGTCGAGCAACTCGGCAGCATCACGACCTGCGCAGGTCGAGTCGATTACCGAAAGAACATTGTACCGGCGCGTGAACCGGACAAGACCGTGCGCCGTTTTTCCGTAGGTGAGGGCGAACGCGCCTTCGCAGAAGACAATAGCGTTCCCTTCCGGTGCCCCGGCAAAATGCGTCGTGTTTTTCACGACGACCTCCGGGCGGTCAAGATTACGACGTACCGATCGTTCGGCAGCGCCGATTCGCGGTGGCGCTGCAGGAAGGCCTCGATGCCGGCAGTCGCCGCCGGCATGACGTGCAGACCCTCCTGGTCGCGCAACTTTCGAGAGAGAGCGATCAGGCTCTTGTCGGAGGCATCTGCGACCCACCCGCCGGATCGCCTGACCGCCATAAGCGCAAGATCGCCGTCAATGGAATGCCAGTTTATCAATGGCTCGTTCACTTGTGACTCACGGATCCGTTGCGGATTCAGGTCTTCACAGCGCGCCAGGTTCTTGCGAAACGCATTCACAATCGGGTTCTTGCTGTGCGAGGAGCCCGCAATAATCCGCGGAATCCGGGAAGTCTTGCCTCGCCGGTAGAGGCTGACGAACCCACGATAGATTCCGGCGAGAGTAGTGCCGTTGGAGACGGGTACCGCGACCGCCGCGGGTGCGTCGCGCAGCTCGTCGTAGATTTCATATGCAATTTCCCCATACGCGCGAAGCTGGATGTCGGTATTCTTTCCGCCAGGGTTCGCATCGTAGAGGTCTTCCCGCTCGGCCGTCTCCGAGGAGACCCAGACAGCATGTTCGTAGTCGTGCGGAGTCCGCACGATTTCGGCGCCGAAGCGTTCCATCTCGGCGAGGCGTCGCGTGTGGTACTTTTCAGGAATGTAGATGCGACATCCGAGCCCCGCAAGCGATGCGGCGAAGGCCATCGCAGAGCCGTAGTTTCCGCACGTTGCCAGACTCACCGTTTCGAAGTTGCGTCGCATTGCGTCGAGTACCTGCGCAAATGCAATCCGGTCTTTCTGCGAGCCGGTAGGGTTTCCCCCGTCGAACTTGAGATAGAGCTGGGAAATGTTGTATTCGCGCTCGAGATTCCGCGCGCGCGTCAGCGCCGTGTCTCCGACTTCGGAATCAAAAATGTCTTCGAAGGCTTCGATTCGTTCATCCAAAGGAAGGTTCTGGTCGGCGGCCCGAGTTTTTTGATCGATGATCTGCGGAAGAATTGCGGTGACCTTGGAGGTAGCGTTGTCCAGGAGGTCGAAGCCGCGGTTTGACATTCGTATGGCGGGATCTTCAAAATCGCCGAATTCGCCGCCCATTTCGTGCCGGCCACTGCTACGTGGGCCGACGGGTGGCGGAGGGTCAGGATCGGGTGAACTGAGTCGTTGCATGGTATGCCTCCGTTCCCCAATTTACTACAATTTGAATCAAGTTTGGAGCAGACCTGGACACGGTTCAGAATATCGCTGCTGTAAGGTTCGTCTGGACGACGAACATATAGAAGAGCGTTCCGCCGAAGATACTGAGCAGAGCGTTCCGTCGCCATAAGTGGAGCACGGCGACGATTGCCAGGGCCAGGAGCTCCGGCAGCCCGTATGGTGCGCGGGCGAACGGCACGTCCTTCAGGCTGTAGAGGACGAGAATTAGCATCATCATGGGCGGGATATAGGATTCGACGAATCGAAGCAACGGCGGCTGCTTTCGGCGACGAAAAAAAAGGAAGGGTGCCGCCCGGGTGAGCAGCGTCACCGCCGCCATGATGCCGGTGGCAAGAAGTGCCTTACCCAGCTCCAGCCTATGCATTTTGCGGTAGCCTCGTGCGAAGGATGAGCAGCACCAGGATGCCGGAGATGATGGCGGCAATCAGCATATTTCCCGGTCCGGCGAGAAAGTATGCGGCCACGCCGCACGCTCCGCCGATCGCGAACGGAATCTTCGACCGCGCGCTCTTCCACTGCTCGATCAGCAACACCATGAACAGCGCGTTGAGCGCAAAATCCAGTCCCGCCGTATTCACCGGAATCAGCGCGCCGGCGATCGCCCCTATGAGGCTCGCACCTACCCAGTAGCTCTGATCGAGAATCGAAATGTAGAACGCAGTCGTAGCGCCGTCCAGATGGGGCGGAGGCCGAACGGAGGTCAGCACCGCGTAGGTTTCATCAGTCAAAGCGAAGACGAGATAGGGTTTGAACTTCCCGGCGGTCTCGAAACGGTCGAGCAGGCTCAAGCCATAGACAACGTGCCGCGCATTCAGGAGGACCGTCGCCACAGCGATCTCGAACATCCCGGTCGCGGCGGCGAACATCCCGATCGCCAGAAACTGCGCGGCTCCCGCGTAGATCGTCAGCGACATTATCGGCGCGAGAAACCAGGGGTATCCGGTTCGTTGCAAGAGGAGCCCGAATGCAATGCCGATGGCAAAGTAACCCAGAAGGACCGGGATCGTGGTTCGAAGCGCGAAGATGAACTCAGCATAGTGGCCTCGGCGTTCCGGTCGGATCCGGGACTTCGAAGCGGAGCGTGTCAAATCGATTCCGTGCCCGGCGACTACGAGTCCCGGTGGACGGTGTCCGGCGCGAACGCGGGAATGCACACCGAAACGTAATCAGCGCCCTCCGGACCGGGCGTGCTGTAACGAATCCACTGACCGGAAGGTGCGTGAAGCGCTTCCCCGGCATTCACCACGATGATACCCTCTTTAGTCTCGGCCGTTACCGCGCCGGCCAGAACCAGCGTGTACTCGTCGAACTCCGGCGTCTGACCTGGCTCGGTCCAGCCCGAAGCGCTCTTCATGCGGGCCACACTGATTCCCGGCGTCGCCGTGTTGACCCGGCCGATGTATTCGGCAATCTGTTTTGGTTTCCTGCCCTCGGCAGCGATGATGGTCGGTTTCTTAATGAGTTTCGCCATGGGCGATATTGTGTCCGCAAGCTTCAGGAAAATCAACTGACGGAAGCGGAATCGATCCGGTGTTCTTCAGAAACGACGGGGACGTCGCGACCATCATCGCTGCCGTGATATCGGTACCGCATCGGCGGCGCGGCAGTGCGGCTCTGTTGTCACGCGACCTCAGACGAGCGCAATTCGACCGGGCGGCGATAGAAGGAACCCGACCTGCCGGTTCCAGCGCGGTCTGAGAATGCGGCGGGCCTCGTCGATCCGTGCCCAACGCGCATCGGTGTTCTCATCGTCGGCCACATGCAGCGTTCCACCTTCAGCGTGCGCTTCGTAGAGGAAACTCAGGAAGTGCGAGCGATGTCCGTTCGGATAGACCCACTCCATCTCCGGGCCGGATTGAATCGCGCAAAGTCTGTCGATCCGGATCGACAGGCCTGTCTCCTCCCGCGCCTCGTGAAGCGCAGCAAGCTCGAGTGATTCTCCGATCTCTCGTGAACCGGCCGGAAGGCTCCACTCGCCGTCGTCGCGGCGCCGAAGTATGACGATGTTCTCCTGTTCGTCTCGTATCAGCAGAGTAATGCCCGCTGAGAATATCATGTCGTTGTTGATGTGTTCCCGGATCGGCTGCCAGTAGGGTATACCCGAACCGCGGGGGGCCGAGATTGCAGGCTCGGCCGGGAGTGCGGGCTGGTCCTCTCCCGCTCGCCAGATAAGGTCGAGATATTCGAGGTGATCGACGGGGTCGTTGTGAGTATCGATTTCAGCAAGAATGAGCCTCTCGTTCCGCATCCCGGCACCTGTCGCAAGCTCCTCGAGTTGAGGCGCCAGTTTTCGGCTGAAATCGAACGGCGTGCTTTCGGAACCAGACTCACGCGCGAGCGTCAGCGAAACCAGTTGAATGGTTCCCGGGTAGCCCTGTGACCGAAGATGTCGCACATATTCGAATGTCGTCGAGTCCCCGCCTCTTGGTCGCATCATGGCCGATATAGTATCCAAGTCTCTCCTTCCATGCTATTATTCATCTGCATTTCCCACAAAAAAACAGGCCCACGTAAACGCATTTTGCCGGAGGTTCAAAATGAATTTTGAGGAGCTCACTGCGCCGTGTGGAATAGACTGTTTCAACTGCGAGGTATATGAATCCAACATCACCCCGGAAGTGGCCGCCAGGCTTTCGGCTGCATTTGGATTTTCCCCCGAGAAGGCCGCGTGTCCAGGTTGTCGGGCGAGCGGCGGTTGCCGCCTGCACTGGGGCAACTGTGACACCCTTGATTGCGTCAAAAGTCGCGGAGTCAGTTTCTGTTACGAATGCGCAGATTTCCCCTGTCCGCGTCTGCTTCCATGTGCCGAGGCGGCGGACCGCTACCCGCACAACCTGAAGGTTTTTAACCTCTCGCGCATCCGGAACGTTGGAATAGACGTCTGGGCACGAGAATCTATGGGAAACCGAGCGCTCTACTTCAAGGGAAAATTCGCCGTGGGAAAGGGGCCTCAGAAGAGAGAACCCTGATCGTTCACGCCGCAACTGACTCGACGGAGTCAGCGGTCGGTGGGTTCCTATTCGTCCGACAGGATATAATGACGTTCCAGTACCCGCATGGAGAATCGAGTTGCCGGCGTCCCCGCTTCCTGACAGACCACTTTTCCCTGAACTTCGCGGCTTCCTTCGGGCTCCCGACAGTTCCGCCGCGGCGGTAGCATCCCGTCTTGCCGTCGCCGCGGGGGTCTGTCTGGAAACGAGCGAACAGGCGGACGAAAGGTGGGACTTCATCCTTCTCTGCGCCCCGGCCGGCCTTCCCCGGATCGAACAGGAGATTCACGCCGCGGTGAAGATCTACCCGCGGATACCGGTGATTGTGCTTGCGCTCGGTGGCGCTCATCCTGATGATTCAGATGCACTATACCGGGCGGGAGCGGCGGATCTGCTCTCAGAAGACGCTTCGCCGGCGCAGATGCACACGCGAATCGCCAATTGTGTCGATGCGTTCCGCTATCGTCGAAGTCGGCTCGGAGAGTCGATACCCTACGACGAGGAGGTCCGCAACGCAATTGGTGAGATCATTCTTCGCGAGTTCGAAACGCTTTACGTTCTGGGCAAAGTATCGGAGTACAAGGACAGAGAGACGGGATCCCACATCGCTCGAGTGGCGTACTATTCACGCCTCATTGCCCGCATGATCGGCGAGTCGGAGGCAAATCAGGAGCTGCTGTTTCACGCTTCCGCTCTACACGACATCGGGAAAGTCGGGATTCCCGACGCAATCCTGCTCAAAGCCGGAAATCTTGTCGGGGTGGAGTGGGATGTAATGCGCGGCCACACCACAAACGGTCACGGGATGCTGAAGGAGTCGCACAGTTCCTACCTCCTCACCGGCGCTATGATATCCCTCACGCACCATGAGAAATTCGACGGAACCGGCTATCCCATCGGCCTCCGAGGTCAGGACATTCCGCTGTACGGCCGCATCGTAGGTGTGGCCGACGTCTTCGACGCACTCACGACCGAACGGCCCTACAAGGCTGCCTGGACGATCGAAGCCGCGCTCGACTATCTTCGCACGGAGCGTGGCCGTCATTTCGATCCGCTCCTCGTAGATGCGTTTGTCTACAATGCACACGTCGTTCGCGACATCTTTTCGCGTCACCAGGACGCAGTTCCGTCAAATCTTACTACGCACGAATGAGGTTCTTACCGGATTCAACGGTCTGAAAGCGAGAATCGAACCGGAACAAGAAGCGTGTATTCGATTGCGCTCTCGCCTTTGCGTGCAGGAGCGAATGATGTGCTTTCGACGGCGCCACGGGCGGCACTGTCGAGAATTGCGTGTCCGGAGGAGACGGCAATCTCAGCGCGGACTACGCGTCCGTTTTCGTTGATCAAGGCACGAATCTGCACGAGTCCCTCGTATCCGCGCACACGGGCTATTCGGGGATAATCGGGCACAATTGGACTCATGGGTGTCGGGGGAAGAATCGCGATTGGAACCGATCGCGGCGCGGAGTCTTCGGTAACTGAGATTGATCCCCGCGTTGAATTCGCCGCGGCTTTTCCGGGTTCTGTCTGCGCAGGCAACGTCGGTGTGGGCGCGGGTACCGTAACTCTCGCGGGAACCTCTGTTCGATCCATCGATGCAGGGGCGGGTGGTGTCGCCTGCGCCGCAGAAACGGTTTTGTCGGGAACCGGCGGCCGGATGAATCGAATCATGACCGCGGTTTCCTGCGGCTGAACCGTTGGTTGTTTCTCTACGCCGGGGCTCTGCCCCGACAGTCCTATCAGAATGTGAACCCCAATGGCGATAACGGATGCGCCGACGTAGGGCGCCAGACGCTTCATCGCTCCTGCACTTCGACCGACACCTGCGGAATGCCCGCGTCGCGCAGGCGCGAGAGCAACTCGACAGAGGTTCCGAGACTCGAATCCCGATCGCTTCGCAGCACCACGTCCGGCGGGCCGTCGCCGAAAGCGCGCGCTGCAGCGAACACTCTTTGCACGACCGAGTCCGCAGGAGAGGCGAGCCCATTTACGAAGATTCGATTCGTTCGGTCGATGGTGACAGTCACTGCACGCCCCGTGGTTTCCCCCTTTCCCGACGGAAGGTTGAGGCCTATGGATTTCTGCGCGGTCATCGATACGGCAAGGTAGACGAAGAAGATGAGCACGATGAGCAGTACATCAAGCAGTGGAATCAGCTCTATCCGCGCACGGTTTTCATCGAAACCCGAATTGACCTTCATGTTGTATCCCCGTCTTTTTCCCGGGATGACAACCGCTCCTCGAGCTCTGTCCCGATGGCGGAAAGATACTCGGACTCCTGCTGCACCCGGGCGCGAAAGAAGTTGTACGGAACAACGGTGAGAATTGCGATCGAAAGACCAAAAGCTGTGGTCAGGAGTGCTTCGGCGAAGCCGCTGCCGAGAAGTGCCATGTCAACCGTTCCGCTCGCATGGAAGAAGCCGAATGACCGGATGACACCGGTGACCGTTCCGAGGAGCCCGAGCATCGGCGCGATGGTCACAATGGTATCGAGCGCCTTCAGTCCCCTGCGGCTGGATTTGAGGAGGCCAATTGCGGCGTTTTCCATCGCCTCGGCGGCCAGATTGTGCCCAAGTCCCGCTACCAGAACGCCAGCCGCAGGATCCTGGCATTCCCGCGCGGCGGTGAGAGCCGCCTCACGCGGCCCGGTCGAGAGTTCGAGAACCGCATCGAGCTCGATGCTTCGCCGCCGTCTCGCGCGAACCAGCCAGAAAGACAGGCGTTCGATCGAAATTGTGAGAGAGAGCAGCGAGCAGGCCAGAAGAGGCCACATCATGGGGCCGCCCTTCTGAAAAAGTTCAATAAGCATGGAAACCCTCCTGCCAAGTGTCGAAAGGAACAGGTTCCTTTCGGTCAGGGTCTATAGACGAAGCTCGAAACCGGTCCATATCGAAAACGGCGGCATAACGTAACCGTACGGTTCGGTTGAGTAGACTTCGTTGAGAAGATTTCTGCCGGTAATCACAAGAGTGAGATGGCGAGTAAGATTCTGCCGAAACGCGAGATTGAACACGACGTAGGGCGCGAGCGCCGAGGACTCGGTGTTGGCCGGATCAGCATACTCCTTTCCCACATAGGACATATCGGCGGAGATCCGCGTCGCGCCGTTTGTCCAGGTGACCGACGAGGAGAGAGCGTGGATCGGCGTAAACGGTACGCGAAGATCGTTCTCGATTGAGTAGGTTCCGGACGGATCGGCGAGCACCAGGCTGTACATGAAGGTGTAGTCGACGCCGAGAGTCACCGCAGGTGTCAACTTCCAGACCGAATGCAGCTCGAACCCGGGCACGATCGATCGGCCGACGTTCTGCACGGTCCAGACGTAGGGGTTTGACGTGGGTACGGACATGATCTGGTCGAACAGATATCTTCCGAAAAGCGCTGCGTCGAAGGTGACGGTATCGCTACGGATCGAGTATCCCAGGTCGCCGCTGTAGGCAGTTTCCGGTCTTACTCCGGGGTTCCCGGTGTAGTAGGCATCATTCCAGTACATATCCGAAAAGGTGGGCACGCGATAGGACTCCCCAATCGACGCTTTGAACGAAGTAGTGTCCCCGGTCGCATATACTACGCCAAGCCGATAGGAGATCCCGCCGGCGAAATCGCTGAAGTAATCATACCGAATGGATGGAGTCATCGTAAGCGCGTTCGACAACGTAACCGGGAAGGCCGCGAAGCCGGCAAGGCCAGCCCGGGTGTGGCTGCCGACGTCCGTGCTCTGGATGGCATCATACTGGAAGTCGCCGCCAAAGACTGCGGTGAATATGTCGGAGAATACCATGCTTTGGGTGAGTTCTCCACCGGCGGTATTTGAGGTGTGAATTGAATCGGTAGGCCCGCCGTAGCTATCCGGGTCGGTATAGTGGAGCCGACCGAAGCGATAGAAACCGGTGAGGTGCAGAGAAAGCGGATCGACGAGGAAGCGATCGGTCTTGAAATCCGCGTTCGTCGATACGGTGGTTGCCTGCTGTCTGGCGTTCGAGGTCGGCAGGCCGAGAGATCCCGGAACGCCGTACGTTGAGTAGGTTGCGTTTCCTTTCGCCGAGAGAACTCCCCCGGCGAACGGTGTTTCCAAACCGAGATACCCGTTTCCGGCCGTGAGGTCCGCGTTGGATTCTTTCCGATATCCGCCGATCCCCGCGGTGTCGTCCCAGGTATAACCGTTTGCTGCGCGGGTGAATCCGCCGCCGCCTTCGAGTCCGAGCGGTCCTGCAGCTCCTGAAAGGGAAAGCGCAAGTCGCTGTGTGTCCGCCAGATCGGCCGCGTCCGGCAACACCCGAGTCTGCTGCATGCTCGGCGAGACTGTCGACGCGACGTGCGGCAGATAACTGCCGTTCTCGACTTTCAGCGACGCCGTCGGCTTTTCTGCGTGTCTGGTGATGATGTTGATGACCCCGCCGACTGCATCGGCCCCGTAGACTGCGCTCTCACCCCCGCGCACGACTTCGATATGATCGATCATATCGAGCGGGATTTGAGAGAGATCGACGCCACCGCTGAATGCAGTATTCTGGCGCACACCGTCGACGAGGATCAGCACCTGCGCGGCAGTCGACCCGCGAATGCTCACACTCTGCTGCGCCCCAACCGGTCCATTGTCGTTTACTGTTACGCCGCTCTGCATTGCGAGCAGACCCGCAAGGTCCTTCGCCGGCGAGTTTGCGATCTGTTGTGGGCCGATAACTGTCACGAAAGCCGGCGATTCCAGAACCGGCGATACGATCCGCGTTGCTGTCACGTCGATTTCGGGAAGTTCTCCCGATGGTGATGAGGGCTGTCCCCAGAGCGAAAGAGCCTGGATCACGGCCGCCGCGGCGAAGAGAGTTCGTTTCATGATGGTCCTCCAGCCGTCCTTCGAGTCCGCATTTCGCCACGACGTGCAGGGTCCGGCCTGACCGGGGCCGGGGAAAGTGCCCGAATCTGAGGACGACTGGGAAGATTGCGTTTGGGGGTCCGCCAGTCATATCCTTTTCCGCGAAGGCGTATTCTCGAGAGTCGTCTCCTGGCTTCCGGATCAACTTACCGCGGCGTCTTCTCGTCCCATCGTGTCGAGACAATGACCTTTTGCCGCGTTCATCCCCGGTTACAGTGGCGGGACCGCTACGGATTTGCACCGTATTCCGTTGTTCTCAAGATGGACAGCAGGAATACTATAACGCCGTTTCGAAGGGGGTTCAACAGCTCGCAGGAAGGAGCCGATCGGTCTAAGAATTGTCCGGCGCAGCGTCGGCGACCACGATATCGAAAATGGTGCCTTCCCCGGATGCGGAAGTGACTCTGGATTCGCCGGAAACCTGTCGGAGGAGCGCATGTACGATGGTGAGTCCGAGGCCCTTCTCCTGTTCGCTCTCAATCGTGCCTGGAAGACCAATTCCGTCGTCTGCTATCCGAAGCGATATTGCACCGGACTGCTCCGAACAGCGAACCGTTATTGTTCCCCCGCTGCGTCCGCCAAAGGCGTGTTTCACCGCGTTCGTGATGAGCTCGTTGATTATGAGGCCCAGCGGGACGCTCACACGGGCGCTCACGCGGAACGGACTGACCTCACAGTCGAGCCGAATTCCGCGCGCCGCGCCATTTGTCGACCGGTATATTTCCTCCGCCAGACCGGTAAGATACTCATTCGCGTCGACGTAACGGAAATCGGCCGATCGGTTCAGTTTTTCATAAAGGCTGCCGATCGTTCGAACGTGATTCTGCGCGTCTATAATCGCCTGACGCGCGCGCTCGTCGGTCACGCGCCTGGCCTGCAGCGAAAGGAGGCTGGCGATTACGCTGATGTTGTTCTTTATCCGGTGGTGGACCTCCTTGAGCATCATCTGATTTTCCTCGAGAAGGCTTTTGAGCTGCTTCTCGGTCTGTACGCGTCCGCTTACGTCGCGAACCGTTACTATAAAACGCTCGGCGCTTCCGAGAACGGCAAATCGAATGTTCACTTCTACCGGAAATATCCGTCCTGACTTGTCCTTCGCCATCCAGCTGAAGATTTGCGGTGTCCCCTTGCGCGCACGCTCGAGCCATCGATGCGCCTGCTCCTGGGTATTCGGCGGCTCCCCGCTGCTGATTTCTCCAATGTCGAGCTGCAGCAGTTCCTCCCGCGTGTAGCCATACATTTTGCAGGTGGTCTCATTTACGTCGATTATCCTGCCCGTTGCCGCATCGTCTATGAACACCGCTTCGTTGACCGAATCCAGGACCGCGAGGAGGTAGTCGCGGCTCTCCCGAAGAGCTGCCTGTATTCGATTCTGCTCTGTAACATCCTCGATAACGCCGAACACACGGTTGCGCTCGCGGTCGTATTCGGCGATTGAACGGATGTCGAGAATTCTGTCGTCTCCCCGGTGCCGAATTTTGAATTCCACCTCATAGGGTTTCGTGCCCGCGACGAGGTCCCGCATCGCAGTGTCGAGAATCGGGCGGTATTCGGGTAGTGGAATCATTTGAACTTCCGTTATCGCCCATTCGCGATCTTCGATGCCGTAGAGTTCCCGCGCTCCTTTCGAGGCGTAGACGGTCCCGGTGTTAAGATCGAACTCCCAGTTTCCCACCCGCGCAATGAGCTCCGCCCGTTCCTGCCTCCCTTCGGTGATCAGGCGGGCCTCTTCGGCTCGCTTGAGCTCGGTGATATCGACAAGCGCTCCCAGCGATCTTCCAGACAAACCGGGAAACGGTCTTGTGTGCGTTCGTACCCACCGGTACTGCCCGTCTTTCGTTCTGAACCGGTAGACCGACGGCCCTGCCGAACCGGCGAGCGGAATCCGGGCGCTCAGTGACGCCAGATCGTCCGGGTGAACGAACTCGTCCGCGCTCCTGCCTTTTAGTTCTTCCGGATCATAGCCGAAGTCGTTTCGCACCGCGGCGCTGATGAACAGTATTCTCCCGTCGGCGTCAATTTCGTAGATCACTTCGCGGATTGACTCGACGAGCGACCGATAGCGTTCCTCGCCTTCCCGAGCCTGCTGATGTGCCTCGAAAAGATCGAATGCCATTTCGATCGAGGATGTGAGCACGAAGTCCCCCGTCCCCTTGACTACGTATCCATAACGGGTGACGTCCCGAACTTTGCGCACCATCTCCTGTTCGCTGTGCGAAGTGAGAAAGACGATGGGCAGTTCCCTCATACGCAATATCGCAGCCGCCGCTTGCGTCCCATCCATCCCTGCGCCGAGATCGATGTCCATGAGGACGAGCTCGAGGGATGGTTCTTCGGCAACTTTCGTGACCGCGTCATCCCCGCTGAAGGAGGTAATTGCGTTGTACCCGAATTTTTTGAGCCGTTCCGCCGTATCCAGTGCGATGATGGCGTTGTCGTCAACAACGAGGATCGATCTTCGCCCGTTTTTCACGACTACCTGTCTCCCGCCTCCAGTATAGGGTCACTTTCCGGTTCGCGGCTTGGTTTTTTCACGAAAATCCTGTAGATTTCTACCAGATGAGCGATCTTCCGGTGTAGCAAAATCCGCCTCCAAAAAAGGCGCCTTGCGGGCGCAGGTCAAGACACTCTCTCCCTGCACAGGTAACAAATAAATGAACATAGCACAGGAAATTGAAAAACGGCGAACTTTCGCCATCATAAGCCACCCCGACGCGGGCAAGACCACGCTCACTGAAAAGCTCCTGCTCTTCGGCAACGCCATCCAGACCGCGGGTGCGGTGAAGTCGAACAAGATCCGAAAAACTGCAACTTCGGACTTCATGGCGATTGAAAAGCAGCGCGGAATTTCGGTCGCAACCTCGGTCATGACCTTCGAGTACCGCGGACAACTGGTGAATATCCTGGACACCCCGGGCCACAAGGATTTCGCAGAGGACACCTACCGCACCCTCACAGCGGTCGACAGCGTTATCCTTGTCGTTGATTCGGTGAAAGGTGTGGAAGAGCAGACCGAGAAGCTGATGAATGTCTGCCGAATGCGGAATACGCCGGTTATAGTTTTTGTGAACAAGCTTGATCGCGAGGGTAAACGGCCGTTCGAGCTGATGGACGAGCTGGAAAAGAAGCTTGATATTGCGGTGCGGCCGCTGACATGGCCCATAGGGATGGGCTCCGGTTTCCGGGGCGTCTACAACCTTGCCGAGCGTAACATCTATCTCTTCAGTCCGGGCAAGAGCACCGTCGAGAAAGAACGGCTTCTGATTGACGACCTCGCCAACCCTCTGCTCGACGAGAAACTGGGGAGCGGGGCCGCACAGCTTCGCGAAGACGTCAATCTGATCGAAGGAGTCTATGACGCGTTCTCCCGCGACGACTATCGGTCGGCGACGGTAGCCCCGGTCTTTTTTGGAAGCGCTCTGAACAACTTCGGTGTCAGGGAACTGCTCGAGACGTTTCTTGACGTGGCGCCGCCGCCTGGGCGCCGGGAAACCGATACCCGGATCGTCGACCCCGATGAGGAAAAGTTCAGCGGATTCGTGTTCAAGATCCATGCAAATCTGGACCCGCGGCACCGCGATCGAATAGCATTTCTTCGCGTCTGTTCCGGCAGGTTCCAGAAGGACAAACCGTTTCGGAATGTGCGACTGCGCAAGGACGTCCGTTTTACCACGCCTTACAACTTCATGGCGCAGCGAAAAAACATCATCGAAGAGGCTTTCCCCGGAGATGTGGTCGGGCTCTACGATCGCGGTGACCTCAAAATTGGCGACACTCTGACCGAAGGCGAGGAATTCACCTTCCGGGGGATTCCCAGTTTCTCGCCGGAGATATTCAAGGAGCTATTGAGCACCGATCCAATGAAATCAAAACAGCTCGACAAGGGAATCCGCCAGCTCACCGAGGAGGGCGTGGCGCAGCTATTCAGTCAGCACCCGGGGAGGCGAAAGATCGTAGGTACGGTTGGAGAGCTTCAGTTCGACGTAATTCTCTACCGTCTCCTCAATGAATATGGGGCTGCCTGTCGCTTCGATCCGCTATCCTATGTTCGAGCATGCTGGATAACTTCCGAGGATCCCGGGAAACTGAAAGAGTTCATCCGGTTGAAATCCTCTCACATTGGACACGACCGCGACGAGAATCCGGTCTACTTCGCCGAGTCGCAATGGTGGCTGCAGACAATCATCGACGACAACCCGGGGATCGAATTTCATTTCACTTCGGAGTTTAAGACGGAACGCGACTCGACGGCGGTTGTTCCCGGCCGGATTCGCTAATGCGGACCTTCTGTGTCTGAAATGACCGTGTTGACAGTTTATTACTAAATCACTTACCTTAACCACACGCGCTCCTGGGCCGGGTGCGCGTGTAGGAGAAGGGATGACGCTTGCCCACACTGCAGGCCGGATATTTTCAGTTTCCCTCAGATGCACATATCTATCACCTCATGACGGTTCCTTCGGTCTCTCCGGAGGAAAGGAGCAATCAATTGAATGAACTCACTACGCAGACGCTTCCGGCGGTACCTCACGTCATATTCGGAATCTTCAACCTGGCGATTCCGAACATCATTTTCTGGGTGATCGTGATAGTGGTATTCGCCGTCTCCGCCTGGCTCCGGCTCCCCGGGTTCATTGAACACAGCTCGAAAGACAAAGAAAAGGATCCAAAATGAATTTGACGGAACGAGCCCAAGGCTTCATCAAGAACAACATGAGTATGGAAGACGCGCTGCCGACTCGCATGCCGGTCTACATGAGTTCGGTGGTCTATCTGTTCGGCGCGCTGACTCTATCAGCGCTGGGAATGCTGATACTCACCGGAGTAGTCCTCACGATCTTTGGTCCGGGATGGTGGCATGTTTCGGGTTTCGGCCATTTCATCAACTCGCTTCATTTCTGGAGTTCGCAAATCTTTTTCCTCGGCATTCTGCTCCACATGATTGGCAAATTCTTCATGGCGGCGTGGCGTGGGGGTCGCTGGCGGACCTGGGCCGTCGGAATAATCACGCTGGGGATTGCCGTGTTTTCCGGGCTCACCGGCTTTATCCTGCAGACGAACTGGGACTCACAGTGGGTTTCCGGACAGGCAAAGGACGCACTGAATGCGGTGGGAATCGGCAGTCTTGTAAACACTCTGAACTCCGGACAGATGCTTACGCTCCATATCGTTGTATTACCTCTTTTTGTGGTGTTCTTTGTCGGCATACATATTCTCATCGTGCGGCATGAGAGCCCGGTACGACCAATTGGTTCAGAGGAGAAGGACGCATGAGCGCAAAATCTGAAGCGAATCTCAAGGGGATACCCTCCAAACCCTACGATCTTCTACGGGAAGGGCTCATAGTTTTCGCCTTCGCCGTTGTTGTCATCGTCGTGCTCGCCGCACTGTTTGGATCTCCGGACTACCCGTCGGTCACCGCGCAGGAGGTTGCGCAGAAACAGCCCGTGGACTATCTGAAACTGGTTTCCGATTACCTGTCGGGTAACAGCGATATGCAAACTTACGGTCCTCCCTACACCAGGAACCCGGAGAACGCCCAGGGGCTGTTCGGTTTGGCCCCGGCGAATATTCTTGGCGTGACCATTCCCATCGATGCACAGAAGGATTTTGTTCTCAAACCGCTGGAAGCTCTTGCCACGATCAGCCCCTCGGTCAAAGATGCGCTCGGCCAGTTCCAGGCTGCTGCAGATGATCAGCGCAATGCGTGGGTCAAGAACTACACAGATGCGCTGGATAAAGCGGAGGTGAGCGGACAGTCGGTCCAGCTTGCGCCTGGTGACTATGGTCCGGTTCCGGTACTCATGAACGGAATGCTCGACATCGCTCGTGCCGGATTTCTGGAAGGAGCGCTCAATTCGGGTCCCAATGTCCCGTATGCGTTCGACAATACGAAGGCTCTCATGTTCCTGGAAGGAGACATCCAGGATCAGGTCGCCGGTAAGCTCGACATGCAGGGCGGACAGTGGGGAATAGGCCACGAGACGGGCAACTATCCGGGGGCCTGGTGGCTGTGGCCCTACACGTTCCTTTATCAGATTCCTGCAATCGGGAACGCGGACAACGCCGACATAATCGTCGGAGCCATCATGGCGCTTTTCTTTCTCGTCCTGATATTCCTGCCGCTCATTCCCGTATTGAACCGGATTCCCTACTGGGTAAAGGTATACCGGGTAATCTGGCGGGACTGGTATCGCGATCACGGGAAGTCCTGACAGGCGTTTGTCGGCACGAAGTGTCCGTCAGTATCATATAGCGGGTGAGGTGTTCATGAGCCAACTTGCCGTCATGTTGTTGTCCGCCCGGCCCTGGTCGTTCTTTCTCAGTCTCGCCTCCATAACAACCGGCTCGGTAGTTGCCTTCGACCAGGGCATATTTCACCTGGACCGCTATCTGCTCGTCATTCTCGGTTCGGTGGTTGCCCACGCCGGAATGAATCTTCTGAATGATTACTTTGACTTCAAGCACGGGGTCGACGATGCGAGCGTGGCAACCTCACAGTACCGCCCGCATCCACTCGTCGAAGGTAAGATGACCCCGGCGCAAATTCTCACGGGTGCCGGCGCCTGCTACGCGGTCGCACTGTCGATCGGCGTCTACATGGCGGCGGTCGCCGGCTGGTCGCTCGTGCTTGTGGTATTCGGCGGCGCGTTCGTGAGTTACTTCTACACAGCGGAGCCCATCAACTTCAAGCGGCGCGCACTGGGCGAGCTGGCCATGTTTCTCGCGACGGGTCCCCTCATGGTCAGCGGCGCCTATTTTGTGCAAACCGGATCCTGGGAAAACGTGGGCCCGGTCGTTCTGATTTCGATTCCGGTGGGAATGTGGTGGTCGCTGATACTCTCGGCGAACAATCTGAAGGACATTGAAACCGACCGGCATACGCTCGGGAAGACCGTAGCTACGATTCTGGGACGCCGGGGAGGCGTAATGTTTTTCGGAGCTATTGCGGCGGTGGTCTATCTCGGGACACTCGTCGATGTGCTTCTCGGCGTTATGCCGATCTGGGCAATCGCGGTGTTTGTGACGCTGCCACGCATCGTTCAGCTCATGCGCATCTTTCTGACGGCGGATACCGTGCCTGCGAACGCCGATCCGATGACTGCCCAGGTCGAAATCGTCTACAGCGCGTTGTTGGTTGCCGCGTTCCTCGTCAATCGATTCGTTCCGCAGAATGTTTCGTTTTGACTCCGGCGTGGATATATGCGATCCCGCCGGAAAGCCGGAACATCTCGATGGATGTCAGGCCCTCCGAGCGCATGAGTGCGGCCAGCGCCTGGTGATCGAGAAACGCGTTGATTGAAGAGTAGAGGTAGCCGTAGGTCGGCTCCCAACCGGAAACCTTGCCCCCGAGCTTCGGCATGACGCGTTTCAGGTACCAATTGTAGGTACGGCCGAACAGAGTGTCCGGCGGAGGCGAAAATTCGAGCACAATGACCTTCCCACCCGGGTGAACCACTCTGGTCATCTCACGAATACCGAGGCGAAAATCCTTCAGGTTTCGAAGCCCGAACGCAATGGTTGCGACCTCGAACCGGTTGTTCTCCCACGGCAGCGCGAGCGCGTCTCCCTCGGAAAGCGCGACTCGATTATCGAGCTTTGCCTTCGCAACCTTTTCCATCCCCCGATCAATCATCTCTTTCACGAAATCGATACCGTCGACTCGGCAATCAGCATGAGCGCGAGCGAAGGCAATCGCAAGGTCGGCGGTGCCGGTTGCGACATCCACCACCTTTCCGTTTGCGGGAAGAGCCGCCATGCGGACGACTCTCGATCGCCACAGGCGATCGACGTTGAAGCTGAACACGTGGTTGAGCAGGTCGTAGGTTTTTACCACCCGCGAGAACATATCGTGAACGTCCACCGATTGGTGAAGAGTATCGAGATCGCTCAATCTTTCTCCTTCACCGGCTACATGACCGGAAGTATTACAAAAATAGTTGTCGCCCACAGCGCATGAGAGATGAGCGTGGGAACAATGCTCTGTTCGTAGTAGAAGATCAGTCCCCAGACAGAACCCGCAACGAACGCCGCGAGAATCAAAGCCGGGTTGAGCGTCACAACGTGCACGAGGGTGTAGAGGCCGACGGTGACGAAGAAGGCGGGCAGTCTTCCGAACCGGTCCCCCAACGTGCGCTGTATGAATCGTCGCCAGTAGATCTCCTCCGCCGGGCTCGTGACAAACAGAAGCAGCAGCGCCACAATCCACAACGGTATTGCCTGGCCGGTAGCATACACGGAAGCGATCATGCCGTGTGATCCGGGCATTATCCACGCGAGGATCTGCTTTCCGACGAAGAATACCCCATAGAGAAAGACAGCAGAACCGACACCGATGATGATGTGCCGCAGACGGATTGACCGGAAATCCTCTCTCCGCGGAACGATCTGGGAGATCGAAACTGCGGCGAGGATGGGCGTTGCGATCGCCATCTTGATCCAGAACTTCCCGTACGGGAAAACGAAAACGAAGTACCACAGCAGGAGTGCGGCGAGAACAGACAGGCCGGCAACAAAAAGCCGACGCCGAAGATCGGTGTGGAACACTCCGGATTCCGCTCTCATATGCGAAGCACCATCTTGCCGGTGTTGTTTCCCGATTCCAGTTTTCGGTGCGCCTCCGCGGCTTCCGAAAGCGGCCTGACGCTGTCGATAAGAGGGATTACGCTCCGCCCGGCAACGAGCCGAATCACCTCTGCCATGTCGTCCCGCGTGCCGAGAAACAGGCCGTGGATGCTTCGATGGTGATAGTAGGTAAGGTGGATGTTGATTTCGGCGATCTTTCCTCCGAGTATGCCGCAGAGCAGCAGCCGCCCTCCGTTGGTGAGCATTTCCAGGCTCTGCGCCATCGTAGCCTGGCCGATCGGATCAAGCACGATATCGACGCCGCCGTCGGTCTCCGCTGCTACCCGCTCGAGGATATTCTCGCGTTCCCGGTTGATAGCGACGTCCGCGCCCAGTTGCCGGAGCACTTCGACTCTTTCATCGGAGCTCGCCGCGGAAATGACTCTTGCTCCGGCCGCCCGCGCTATCTGCACCGCCATTGAGCCGAGAATGCCCGCACCTCCCCAGACAAACACCGTATCCCCTTTCTGAACATTCGCAACGGTTTTCAGCGCATGGTAAGCAGTGAGGCCGGCGACGGGCAGCGCCACGGCCTCGTCGTAGGAAATTTCCGCGGGGAGAGTAAACACGTTCTTCCGGGGAACCGATACGTACTCCGCGTACCCGCCCTTTTCATGGAGGCCGATGCTTCTCCAGTTGAGACAGAGATTTGTCCTGCCGGCTCGGCACATCGCGCAGGTTCCGCACGAAAGCAGGGGATAGATCACAACTCGTTCACCCGTCTGGGCAAGTGTGCCGGCAATGTCGGCACCGCAAATGTGGGGCAGCGGGGTTGTCAGACCCGGGTAGCCGTTTCTGACGAGAATATCCATGCGGTTGACACCCGTCGCCTCGACCCGGACCAGAACTTCCTCGGCACCCGATCCATCCTTCGGAACAGGTTCGGGAAAGTCGGTCCGCATCCCAAGCACCTCGGGACCGCCGTAGGATTTGATTATCATGGCTCGCATCGAAAACTCCCGTCATGTACCGGTAATGTGGACTACCCAGAAGAAGGTACCTGTGCAAATCGCTGTGGTCAAATCTTCAGCTACCCGGGAAATCCAGCCTCGCGACAGTCCGCGCCATCAGCCACACGGAGACCGATCTTGGCAGGACACGCTGAAGGGCAATCGACACCAGGCGATTGAGCACTCCGGGCACCACCACCGATCGATGGCCAAGACCACGAAGCGCCGAGCGGACGACCCTCTGCGGTGAGGTGGTCGGCGGAGCGAATAGCGGCGCGCGCGCGCGCGCGCCGGGTAGATTGGTCTCTATATCCGGCGTAATCACGCCGGCGCAGCAGACCAGGAGGTCGATGCCTTCCCGGTTCAGCTCAAAGGCGAGTCCCTCGCCAAGAACGAGATTGAATGACTTGGTCGCTCCGTACCCGGCAACCATCGGGGACCCGACGAAAGCGGTTAGCGACGACATGAGTATGATGCCCCCGCGATGACGAGCCTTCATCCTTGCTCCGAAACTATGGATGAGTGAAAGCGGCGTCCGGCAATTCACGCCGAGCTGCGCGAGATGACTCTCTTCCGGCTGTTCAAGAAAACTTCCCGGATTCGAAAGCCCGGCGTTATAAACGACGAGACCGATCTCCAGATCATGCGTGGCGTCGGTCACCGTGGCGGCCGCCGTTTCGCGCGACAGATCGGTCGCCAACGTTCGAACGGCGACTCCGTACCGGTCTTCGATTTCCTTTGCCGTCGTGTCCAGCCTCTTCCCGTTGCGAGCGATCAGGACAAGATTCAGCCCCAGTCCGGCAAGTGTTCGGGCGTATTCGGCGCCGACCCCGCGGGATCCCCCGGCGATAACCGCCCAGGGTCCGTAGGTCCCGGCAAACGACGTCTTCATGGAAAAAATCTACGACATTGCCCGCACGTTTTCAATCGTGATTGCTTACTGAATTCCTAATATATCTAATATGATTCTTTTCCTTGACTTTCCCGCTAAGCCGAACTAAAATTGTTGACAGAGTCCGTTGGCCATTGGGCCCGGCAAAAGTACCGGCCGGATGCGCTCGCGCCGCACGGCAGCCGACCATCTGTTGGGGTCCCTCCTGCCAACGCGCCAGCGGTTCGCCTCTGACCGGATTCGCTCACATCGCGGCATGGATATTGTGTCTGTGCGGGAGGTTATCAATGTTCATTGATTTTCTTGCTCTCATGCTAATCAACCTCGTTGCGGGAATGGTGCTCTTCGCCGTCTATTTCTTCTTCTTCCTCGAGGAGGGGCAGAAAAAGATGGCGCCGGGATTTCTCGTGGTTGGCTTTTTGCAGCTCGTCACCGGACTCAGAGTGATATTCACCTGGCCAATACCGGGCAGTTTCAACATCACCTTCGGGGAACCGGCAGTCCTCTTCGGCGCCCTGTTCTTTACGCTGGGACTTGCCCTTCTGCTCGACTGGGATCTTCTGTCGCTTGGAATCGTCGCGATACTCGCGGGGTTTGTCGCAATAGTTGTGGGTATTCGGATCGCGAATCTCGGATTCACTAAAGAGCCCATAGTGGCGATGCTTGGCTACCTTCTCACCGGGATAGTCGCCGTCGCAGCATTGCCGGGGTACTATCTGCGGCAGTACACCATAGTCCGCGTGCTTGTGGCGCTTGCCGCTCTCGGTGCGGCCATCATCTGGGCCATCACCGGATTTGGATCCTACTGGGGCCATCCGGAAAGCTTCGCAAAATGGAAGCCGTAACAGGTTGAGAGAAATCGAGCTACTGTGTCGCCGCCGCGTGTCCCGCGCGGCGCGGCCGTTTTAGGGACGTCAACCGTAATCTCGAATGAATACGCTACACTACATCGTCGAACCGGTATCCGGTGAGCTTGAGCGGGTGGAAAAGTGCCTCGCCGATCTACTGTCGAGCATCGAAGAGGGACACGCCATTCGCAACCCCTACACGCGCACAGCCGATCGGGCGGTCGCCCACCTTTTCCGGATTCGCGGTAAGAGGCTGCGCCCGGTCCTCTTTCTCCTGTCGGCAAAGAGCGCCGGGGCCGCGCCAGGCGGATCCGGGCTCGCCGCCCGCGTCCCCGGAACCCGATCGGACGAGCTTGTTCAGATTGCCACAGCCATTGAGCTCATTCACAGCGCGTCCCTCGTTCATGACGACGTGATCGACGAGGCGGTCCTCCGAAGGGGCCGCGCCTCGGTAAATGAACGGTACGGAAACAAGATCGCGGTTCTGTCCGGCGACATTCTCTTTACGCAATTCTATTCGATCGTGAGCTCCCTTGAATTGGTTCCTCCAGAGGTCCGGCTCCGGCTGCTTGCGCTGTTTACCGATGTTACGCGGCGGATGTGTTTTGGCGAAATCTATGAAGAACAGATGCGGAACCGGCGCAAACCGCCTGAAATCGAGGACTATCTGGACACCATCGACAACAAGACAGCTTCACTCATGTCGGTGTGCTGCGAGGCCGGAGCTCTGGTGGTGGGCGCATCCGACGAAATCGTCAAAACGTTGCGGGACTTTGGTCACCATCTCGGGATGTCGTACCAGCTGCTCGATGATCTGGACGACCGCGACGGCATATACCCGGATTCCGCGCGTATCGCCGATGTTGCGGCAAGCCACGTGAGAGCCGCGACCGACATGATTTCACATTTACCGCGCTCGGAGGCAACCGATCGGCTTCGCGCGATCGTTTCGGCAGTTTGCGGATCCCGGGCGCCGGATGCAGCCGAGCGCTCCGCATAGCGGTTGGCAGAAAAGTCATCGCGGCGTACAATGGCTAATCTCACCACTCGAGGAGACTCTGTATGAAAGTCGTGCGATACCCGGATGTGACTCCAACCCACTTTGACAACGAGAGTGCGAAGGCGGTCGACGGACGTGTCATCATCGGAAAGAAGGACGGCGCCGAGAACTTTTTTCTCCGCGTGTTCGAAATTGGTCCGGGCGGGCACACGCCGAAGCACGCTCATGACTGGGAACACGAGATATTCTTTCACGCCGGGCGCGGTGAGATATTCGGCGACGGAATGTGGCGCAGCGTAGAGCCCGGCAGCGTCGCATTTGTTCCGCCGAATGCCGAGCACCAGATCCGCAATGCGGGCGAGAGCAAGCTCGTATTCGCCTGCCTTATCCCGTCGAAAGCACCGGAGCTGTAGGCGGAGCGAGAGCTATTGCCTCCGCGCCTACCGCTTGATACCCTGCTCCCAGAGGTACAGAAGTGGGAGAAGCGAGCACAAGCTACCGGGTACGACTCGACACGACAAAAGGCCCGGTAATTCTGGAAGTCCATCCGGACTGGGCGCCCCTGGGCGCAGGACGTTTCCGCGAGCTGGTCGACGGCGGCTTTTTTTCGGATCTGGCGTTTTTTCGAGTCCTTGACGGGTTTGTTGCCCAATTCGGAATTTCCGGCGATCCGGCGGTGGCGAGCGAATGGCGGTCGAAGAATTTAAAGGATGACCCAGTGCGCAGTTCCAACACACGGGGCACCGTCAGCTTTGCGATGGCCGGTGCGAATACGCGTACCACGCAGCTCTTCATAAATTACGGAGACAATTCCCAGCTCGACACCATGGGTTTTTCCCCGTTTGCTGTCGTCGTCGACGGCATGGAAAACGTAGACGCGCTGTACGGCGGCTACGGCGAGGGATCCCCGCGCGGAAAGGGCCCAGACCAGGGTCGCGTGCAGAAAGAAGGAAACACCTACCTGAAGGGCGAATTCCCTAAACTGGATTACGTCGTTTCCGCGACCGTCGTTTAGCGACAGGCCGACACGCTTCGGCAGGATGTGAAATGGGTGGTCTTTCAAGAACCGGGGTACGAGTACTCGTTCTCGGTGCCGTGCTCATTGCCGCGGGGCTGGTCACCATTCGTCTTTCGGCGGAGAACGGGAGCGTCGTCGTCGAGACCTCGGCGGGCGGCCTGGCCGGCAGCTCCGCCGTCACGGTGCAGCCGGCGATTCAGCCGCTAACCGGGCCATGGGTAGTGGCAGTGCAGCCGGGACACTGGCAGGTGGCTGAACTCCCCGATGAGCTGTACCGTCTGCGTACGAGCACGGGCGCGGAGTACGGTTCGGTCCGCGAGGTCGACGTGAACCGGGCGGTGGCAGACGCGCTGATCGAGCGGATCAGGGCCAAAGGCTGGACGCCGATTCTGGTACCGGCGACCGTTCCACCGGAGTTGAGGGCCGATGCATTTATCGCCCTCCACGCGGACTGGGGCGATCGGCCGGATCGTCGCGGTTGGAAACTTGCGCCCGCGTGGCGCGCAAGTGAAGCAAGCCGGAAGCTCGCACAGGCGCTCTCGCAGTCGTTCGGTGCGGAGCCCGGGCTGGTTGAAGATTCCGACGGGGTCACCGTCAATATGCGCGGGTACTTCGCCTTCAACTCGCGTAGATTTGTCCACGCGAGCAGTCCCTACACACCTGCTGTGCTCATCGAAATGGGGTTCATTACCAACGCCGTCGACCGAAAATTGCTTGCGAACAGGCCCGACTATTACGCCGATATCATTATGCGCGGGCTCGATGCCTATTTCGGTACGCGGCCTCGTTCAGAGACGGACGATCTGCAGCCATTGATTCTCCCGTGGGTCGCGGCCGGAGCTGGCGGCGCGATCGTCCACCTGCGCCCCTCTCTCGATTCGGCGTCGATGTGGCGTATCGAAGCGGGACAGGTGCTGATGCCCGTGGATGTCTCGGGCGACTGGTACGAGGTGTTCGTGCGTCGCCACTACGCGACCGGCTGGGTGAAGAAGAGCGATACAGTCCAGACGGAGGACCCGCACTGGCCCATGCCCGGGGAGAAACCCGCGGGAGGGCGCGCGGCGGCAGCAGACGGGGCCGCTTCGGCATCCCCTGGTTCGGCATCGGATGGCGGCGCCGGCCGGTGAGTCGTGCCGAAAATTGACACGGCGCTTATTCCGTGTTACAGCTCTCATATTCGGCTTCCCTTCAGAGGCGTCATACGTACACCCTGCACAACTACCTTGTCCGGCGAACGGCGGCCATGCGCCGCGCGGGTCGACTCGGACTCGCCTTTCCCGCCGCATTTCTGTGCAACCTGAGCATCGGTCTCATCAGCTTTGCGGCTGTTTTCTATTTGAAACACCGTTTTTCGGCCACCCCGGCGACCGTCGGCCTCTTTGCCGGTGCCTGGAACGGTGCCTATCTCGCAGGATGCATTCTGTTACGACCAATTTTCTCCCGCGTACGACCTCGGCACGCAATCGCCTGGACGCCCGTAGGAATAGCGGCGCTGGTCGCCGGAATGCTACTCTCCTCATCCCTTGCGCTCTGCTTTGTTCTATACGCCGCAGCCGGATTTCTCACAGCGTTCTTCTGGCCGCCACTCATGGGTTGGTTGTCGGCCGGTCTCGAGTCGGATGAGCTCTCGCGTACAACGGCCCGTTACAATTTTTCCTGGAGCTTCAGCAACGTGGTCAGCCCGCTCGTCGCCGGCGTGCTTGTGGAACGTTCGACGGTACTCCCGTTTTACGTGTCTCTGTGCGCACTGCTTGCCGTGGCGGGGCTGGCGGCCACGTCGCTGCTTCTCGCTCCCGAACCGATTCCTCTGCGGGAACCCCCTCGGACGAGCGTTTCCGGTCAGGCTCGGTCAAACGGAACGAGCTACCGGTTTCCCGCATGGACCGGGCTCTTTTCCGCATATCTTTTCATGGGAGTTCTGCTGTCTGTCTTTCCACTGTACGCCCGTTATCGGCTTGGAATTCCGGAAAGCCTGATAGGACTGGTTCTGGTGGCCCGCGCTTTCTCCATGACCATTGCCTTCGCCATCTGCGGCCGAACCAGGTTCTGGCACTTCCGCACACTTCCGATGGCCGCCGCCCAGGTCGTTCTCGCGGCAGTCTCATTCTGCATGCCGCTCGGTCAATCGCCCCTGTTCTTCATCGCTCTGCTGCCCGCTGCCGGATTCGCCCTGGCTCTGGCGTACAGCTCGGCGCTTTTTCACGCCGTGTCCGGAACGCCGGACCGGTCGTGGCGGGCAGCGGTTGGGGAGGCAATCCTCACCGGCGGAATGGTCATCGGGGCCTCCGTCGGGGGATTCGTCTACGAATTGTTTTCGATGAAAGTACTCTTCCGGGGTTACGCGGTGCTGCTCGTCCTCGTTGCCGGTTTCCAGTTATGGCGGGGGGCGAGAATCCGCGCGGACCGCGAGGCGGCCGCTACAGCTGCGGCATGTCCATGAGCCCGCCCGCGTTTATGACGTCGGTAAATCCCTCGACCTTGAGCATCATCGCCGCGTAGGCGCTCCGCGAACCAGTCTCGCAGTAGACTACCACCGGCCGGTCCTTTGGTCCGATCTCGTCGGTACGATCCATGATCTCGTTCACCGGGATGTTGATCGCGTTAGGGTAGTGCCCATCCATGAACTCGTCGTCTGTTCGAACATCAACTATTGCCGCACCGGTCTTGATCTTTTCGATAAGTGTATTTGCCGACATATTTAGCTCCTTTGGATTGAAGTCAGATTGACGCTTGTACTGTCTGGGATTGTTCCGCCATGAGACGGATGCTCGTTATGCCGCCGGAAACGTATTTGACATCTTCGAACCCGGCCTGCAGGAGTTGACGAACCGCGAGGTGACCTTCAAAACCGGCCTTGGAAACAACGATAACCGGGCGGTCTGTCGGTACCTCCGAGATGCGATCGCGCAATTCATCCACCGGTATGTGAATTGACCCGGGAAGTGAGCCCTTCATGAAATCCCCGTAGGTCCGCACATCCAGGATAGCTGTTTCATCCTTATCTGCAAGGTTGGCCGCCGCCTGCGGTCCGACGAGCGGCGAGTAACCGCTCTGATCATTCAATGCGGCGAAGGCCGCGACGTTGAGTGGATCGTTGGCAGACGAGTAGGGAGGTGCGTAACAGAGGTCGAGCTCCGCGATGTCCGCAAGCGTGAGTCTTCCTGCGATCGCAGTCGCGACTACATCGATTCTCTTATCCACGCCCGTTTTCCCAAATGCCTGCGCACCAAGAACTCTGTTCGATTCCCGGTCGTAGACCAGTTTGAGCGAAAGTTCTTCAGCGCCCGGGAAATAGGCAGCGTGATCCCCTTTGTGAACCGTCGCCGCGCCGGTATCGAATCCCGCGGCATCGGCGGCCTTCTCGGACAGACCGGTCATTGCAAAGGTGTAGTCCATCGCTTTGAACACACTGGTTCCAAGCGCTCCTGCGTAGCGTTCACTCCCGCCGAGCGCGTTGATTGCCGCCACGCGACCCTGGCGATTGGCCGGTCCGGCCAGTGGAATACGCACGCGTGCACCGTCGACGCGCCTTTCCACCTCGATCATGTCGCCGGCCGCCCAGATTGACGGGTCGGCGGTGCGAAGAAATTGATCCACCACGAGACCTCCGGATGCGCCGATCTCGAGGCCGGCGTCACGCGCGAGCCCCAGGTTCGGCTTCACCCCGGCTGAGACGAGAACTATTCCGGCCTCTACACGCGTTCCGTCATCAAGTAAGGCGAGACCCGACTCAGGTTCCAGCGAAGTGACCGAACGTCCGGTGAAGACCTGCGCACCGGACTCGGTGAACGCGCCCGCAATCAGGCTTCCGAAGTCGGTGTCCGCACCCGGCATCAGATGATTGGTCAATTCGACGATCGACGTGCGGAGGCCGCGCTTGAGAAAGGCTTCCGCCGCCTCGAGGCCGATGAACCCGCCGCCAATCACGAGGGCGGATTCCGGCTTTCGTTCTTCTATAAAGGCATGAATGCCGTCCATGTCCGGCACCGTCCACAGGCGGAACACGTTCGCCCCGTCCACTCCGGGGATCTGCGGAACCACGGGGGACCCGCCGGTGGCGAGGATAAGGGAGTCATACGAAAGAGACTCCTCACCCTTCAGGCCGCGCAACTGCACGGTTTTCCGGGTCCGATCTATGGCGATCGCCTCCGTATTGACGAGCACTCTCACGCGGTACCGGGAGTAAAACCCCTCCGGAGTCTGAAGCAGCAACGAGCTCCGCTTGGTGATGTCTCCGGAGATCCGGTAGGGGAGACCGCAATTCGCGAAAGAGACGTATTTTCCCCGCTCTATGAGGGTGATTTCCGCGCTCTCATCCTGTCTGCGTGCACGAGCGGCAGCAGTTGCTCCGGCCGCGACGCCCCCGACGATGACAATTCTTTTTTTCGTTCTCATGACAGCGTTATAGTATATAGAAATATCTATATAGTCAATACCGAATAGAGTCGGTTCCGGAATTTGTCTCCTGCAGGAGACCGTCTGCAGGCGGGGAGGATCTCTATACAGAAAAGGGGCAATGACATAGGATTCTGCGAATCGGGGAGACGTACTCATGAGACTCATCGAACGGACCTATCGGTCGCTCTATATCGGATTGTTGTGCAACTTCGTCATTTTCGGCGTCGGGATGACCATCATCGGTGCGACATTGCCGAAGATCCTGTCGGAGTTTTCCTGGTCATATACCGCGGCCGGAGCTGTCATTGCTGCCGGCGCGCTCGGATACTTCCTTTCCACCTATCTGAATGGAATACTGCTCCAGAAAATAGGTCCAAAAGCGGTCACCACAATCGGACTTGGTTTGCAGGTCGTCGCGCTGGGACTGTTCGCGGCGACTCCGTCGGTCGCGCTCAACTTTTTCCTCAACCTGCTCATCGGGCTCGGGCAGGGAGCAACCGAGGTGACGATAAACTTCGCGGTGGTTCGGATGGAGCGAAAAGGGGAGAGCCACCTCATGAGCCTGATGCACGCCGCCTTCTCGGTCGGCGCTGTGGTCGGGCCGCTCGTGATCGGATTCATTATCCGGTTTGGTATGCCGTGGCAGCTGATCTACCGGGGACTCGCGGTGATTACACTCTTGATGGCGGCGGCAATGCTGCTGCTCCCGTTTGATCGAGTGGCGCACGCGAGCGTGACCCGGACGGCGACGGCACCATCGGCGCGACCCGAGCGCCAGCCAATGTTCTATCTCGCGTTCCTGATGCTTTTTCTCTACGTCGGGCTGGAACTGGGTACATCCAACTGGGTGAGTGAGTATTTTGTCCGCGTGCTTGGCGGGACGGCTTCGCTGGGTGCCTTTATGGTTTCGATCTACTGGGCGGGTATTCTGGTCGGGCGGTTAGCCGTTCCGCTCCTGTTTCGAAAATCAGAGCAGGCGCGGGTACTCATCGGCCAGTCGATTTCCGTGGCCGTCACTCTCGCTGCCGCGGTGCTCTTCAAAAATCCAATCGGTTCCGGCTCTGCCTTCTTTCTCGCCGGACTGGGATGCTCGGCGATCTATCCGCTGGTCATGACCATCATCGGCCATCACTTTTCCACGGGTCAGAACCGGGCGGTGGGATTTGCATCGACCGGCGGGGGGGTCGGCTCATTCGTATTTCCCTTTGTCATGTCTGCAATCTCGGAGGCATTTGGAATCCAAAATGGATTCTTTCTCTACATCCTCCTGGCGGTGGTGATGGCTTTGGTGAGCTTTCTTGTCCTTGCGCAGGTTAAACACCGACCGACTTGAATTGTCAACTTTCGCAAGAACGAGTGCTTACATTACTTTCTGAAATACTCACGAAATTGGGGCTTGCGTTTCGATAATAAATACCCTATTATATGAGACAAATCCACAACTTCGGAGGAATACTATGACTCGCAAGCTCATAGTGATTGCGGCGGTGCTT
>DATKUF010000161.1:0-6481 GCA_035530755.1 Spirochaetia bacterium
AGTTACCGACGATGCTCCATAATCAAGCAGTGCGCAGGTCGAGGAAAGAGGTCCACACCCTGCGTCGAGCACTCTGCCGATATCAACGCCAAGCTCTTCGAGCACGTAGCGGACCTGTGCGTAGGAGACTGGCCAGAAATAGAGAAGATAGGCACCGAGGAGCCGCGGGTCGTTCATGTAGCGTCGACCCGCGAGCTGCCGGGAGCCGGTGAGGCCGGCGGAGAGTTCTCGGACCGAAGCGGAGACCTGCCGCAACTCGTCACGGGTGAGACGGTCAGACCGTATCCCGGGCCGGCCGCGTTGCCAGAGCCTGATCAGCCGTGGCATCCAGGTGGTGCGAAGCTCTTGCACGCCCGCAGTATAGCAGAGCCCTCGGATAGGGGCGAGGGGCGTCATCCGCGGAAGATTGCGCCTTGCGCGCGCGGCAAAGTGGGTGTACCGTTAATAGAGGCGGGACTAAGAGATGACGAACCTGATCAAGAAGTTTCAGAAGATCCTTCTGGTTGAGATCGAGGACCTCCATGACGACCTCGATCTATTCATTCAGGTCGTGGTTGACCGTCACCAGAATCGTCAGATTACCGACTACGTGTATGCCGAGAACATCGCGATTTTACGCAATGAGGTGCTCGGCCTCGAAGACTGCATTCGTGGCTGCGCCGACCTCGATCCTGGATCGATCGCCTCCGCCGACGATCTTGCCGAGTTCCTGAAAGTTCGATTCAAGAAGCGCCTGGATGCGCACGGCTATGTGCCGGCTCTCTATACATTGCTTGCGAAGCGAATAGAGAAGATCGCGACCTATCTCAGACTCGAAGAGGCGGCAAGAGCGGCGGATGCTCTGGAACAGAAGAAGCATCAGTCGCCTGTCCAGTTCGCCGGGTAGAGGATCACACGGACGTAACGGTTCTGGTCCAGGAGCTCTGCGGCGGTTGCCCGAATCTTTTCCGGCGTGAGTGATTTGATGAGATCCGGGTAGGTGAGGATGTCGTCAAACGGCCGTTCGTAGAAGCTCAGGTTTTTGAGGTTCTGAACCCAGAATCCGTTGTCCTGGATCGCCGACTCGTACGCGCTCTGCTCGGTTGCCTGCACACGTTCGACGTAGGACTCTTCGAGCGGCTGTTTCTTCATTTCATCGATGATGGCGAACACCTGATCCGAAAGCGCCTTCGCCTTCGCCGGGTCGGCCCCGTAGTCGATCTCGAAAATGTACTGCCCAATCGGATACTGATTCCACTGCGACTGCGCGCCTATGGAATATGCGGCGCTCTTGTCCTCCCGAATGACCTCGAGGAGCTTCATCGTGAGGATTTCCGCAGTTGCCTGCAGCAGGTACTCGTTTGTTCTGGTCCACTTTCTCTGGCCGGTGAAAATAATCGAGACTTCGCTCCGGGGTTCAGATCCGGCCTTTACACTCGCGGTTTGTACACCGTCGGCGAATCTCAGTCCCCTGTCCTTGAAGGTCTCTTCGCGTGTCCCGCCCGGCATGCCGGCGATGTAGCGAGACACCAGTTCACGAAACTTCGCGAGATCGATGTTACCCGCGAAAACGTAAACGAACTTCCCAGGGTCGGCGAATCGGTCCTGGTAAACTTCGCGCACCTTTTCGAAGCTGATCTGGCCTATTCGATCGATGTCCAGGGGTCTGCTGCGGAAATTATCATTCATGACCATTCGGTTGATCTTTTCGGAGAACCGAAACGCCGGTTGCTGATCCTGGTTTTCGATTTTTGCCTTGAGCCTTTGAATGTAGATGTCGTACGCATTCCGGTCGAAGCGCGGATGGGTAAAGGTGAGATTAATCAGCTGAAAGAGCGTCTGGGCGTCTTCCGTGGAAGAACTGCCGTTCAATCCTTCGGTAAGCGAGTTAATGTAGGGTGAAATTGATACCTGTTTGCCGGAAAGTTTTTTTGTGAGATCAATGCTGTCGAAATCGCCGAGTCCTGACTGCTCGGCGATTGCGGCCGCCTGGGTTGCCGCAATGAACTCGTCGTCTGGGACAAGACTGGTTCCCCCCTTGCTGTAGGCCCCGAATACGATCTGATCATTTTTATAGGTCGTTGGTTTGAGATAGACACTGGCACCGTTTGAGAGTGTCCAGTGTACCAGCCCGACACTGTCGATCTTTTGCTCGGATACAATCTTCCCCGGGACGGGCGCTTCCGGCATAAGCGGCCGTGACAGGTCGGTCTGCGAGATCTGTTCGACTTTGGCCGACTCTCCCGACGCGACTGCCGAGGCGAGCTGGGAATCGGTGGGCATGCTGAACTCTTTCGTCTGAACCGCATTGACGAGAACGACTCGATTCGTCGGGCGCAGATAGGATTCAGCCAGGGCGTTGACTTCATCGAGCCGAATCTGGGGAAGCAACCGCACGTAGAGCTCGTATTCGTAGGAAATTCCGGGAGCTGCCTCCCGCGTAAGGAAGTTGCGAACATATTCCGAGGCGAAGCTGGCCGAAGAGGTCTTGTCGCGCTCATTGTAGGCCTGCTGCATCCCGCGGAGCAGATCGGTTTTTGCCCTGTCGAGCTCATCCTGAGTAAATCCGAGCTTTCGGACGCGATACGCTTCGGTAGTAAGCGCGGTAAGTCCGGTGGTTATGCTGTCGGGTTTGACCATCGCCGCAAGAGTGTGACCCGACTTCGTCCGGACAATGCTGCCGGTCGACGCTGCGGCGAACAGGAATGGACCGGCCGCATTCTGCGCTTCCGCGTCGTATCGGGTATTTATCATCGACTCAAAAAGACGCTCAGCCAGCATCTTGTGATAGTCATTCTCGGTAATCAGTCTTTCGGGAGCGTTGAGACTGTAGATGCTCACGGTGTTGTAAGAGGCTTCCGGATCGGCCGCAGGGGCATACAGGGTTTGCGCGTGGTCGGGCACCGGATAGAGAAACCTTGTCCGCTCAGGGGTTGGATTTTTCAGATCGGAGAAGTAATGCCGAATGTAGCGTTCCACGTCCTCTTTTGAAAAGTCGCCGACAGCGACGACGGCCATGAGGTCGGGCCGGTACCAGTCGTGATAGAATCTTCGCAACGTGTCGTGTGAGAAGTTCTGAATGATCTCCGGTTTTCCGATGGGCAGTCGTTCCGAGTAACGGGAGCCTTTGAACAGAATCGGGAACTGTGCCTGCTGCATTCGCGTCTGAGCACCGCGTCCAAGCCGCCACTCCTCCATGATCACGCCGCGTTCCTTGTCGATCTCCGTGCCGCTCAAGGTCATGTGGCCGGCCCACTGAGCCAGTACGTCAACGCACCGTTCGACGGTGTCCGGTCTGTCGGTCGCGGCGTCGAGTCGGTAGACGGTTTCGTCGAAACTGGTAAACGCGTTTGTGTCGGGGCCGAACTCCATTCCCAGCGACTCGAGAAACTTGATGACATCGTTCTTTGCGTACTTTTCCGTTCCGTTGAATGCCATGTGCTCGAGAAAGTGAGCGAGGCCCTGTTGGTCGTCGTCCTCGAGGATGGAGCCTGCATTCACAACGAGCCGGAAAGAGGCTCGGTTGGTCGGCTCGCTGTTTTTCCGAATGTAGTAGGTCAGACCATTCGGTAGCTTGCCGCGTGTAATCTCCGGCGACAGTGGCAACAACGGGGAATCGTCACCGGGAGCTGCGCCTGAGGCATGTGTCCGCACGTACTCCTTTGCGCCGGCGCCGAAGAGGAAGCCGGGGATGAGCAGAATTACCGTAAGCAGAATCGACACTCTCAAGATACGCTTCATGAGGACGCTCCTTCGTTTACCTAAGTATATCGGTTACCGGGCAGGAATGAAACGACGGATCCCGTCGTCAGGGCAACGACGGATCCCGTCGTCAGGGAACATTTCCAATGTGGACTGAGGTGAGGCCCGCACTGTAGCCTATATCGGCGGCCAGCGACAGGGTATCCCGCGGCGTATTTTCGCGGTCGGTCATCCTGTAGTCGGGATGAAATCGCGAAATGTGCCACGGAATTTCGCGGGCGATCGATGAAAGGAAATTGGCGATCTGACGCAGCTCTTCTTCGGAGTCGTTCTCGGACGGAATCACAAGCGTAGTCACTTCAACCCACACCCCGAGCTCTTTCATCAGCCGGATCGTTTCGAGCACCGGGTCGAGCCTTCCCTTGCAGTGCTTCCGGTAGAAGGAATCGCTGAAGCTCTTGAGATCGACGTTCGCCGCGTCCAGGTAGGGAGAAATCGTTTCCAGTGCCTCCCGCGTCAGGAATCCATTTGTGACGAAAATGTTCTTGAGTCCCGCCGCGTGACCGAGTCGCGCGGTCTCATATGCGTATTCGAAATAGACGGTCGGCTCGGTGTAGGTGTAGGAGATGCTCGGGCATCGATTCTCCTGCGCCAGTTCGACGATCTCACTCGGTGAAACGGTTGCAGCCGGTGCGGACTGGAAGCTTCCCGCCTGTGAGATTCGCCAGTTCTGGCAAAATCCGCAGCGGAAATTACACCCCACCGTTGCCATGGAGTAGGTCATAGTCCCAGGAAGAAAATGCCGGAGCGGTTTTTTTTCGATTGGGTCGACATGAAGCGCAACCGGCTGACCGTAGACAGTAGAATAAAGCGTGCCGTCGACGTTTCGCCTGACTTCGCAGATTCCAGTGTGTCCCGGACGAATGACGCAACGGTGCGCGCACAACGTGCATTCAACCGAGCCGTCCGGGCGCGACGTGTTGCACATAGCCTCGTGAAGCATAGATGCATTATACTGCGTTTCGGCCGGGTTGTGATTCGACTCTGCTGCGGCTTCGATATCGGATTGGAGTCCGGCGAGAGTGGTCTTGCGGGAGGAACGTGGGTATGCCGAAGGACTCGAAAGTGAAACGTGCACTTGTTGTCGTAGATGTTCAGAACGATTTTTGCGCCGGCGGATCGCTTCCCGTGCCCGAAGGCGACCGAGTGGTCCCGGTCATAAACCGGCTCATGCCGCTTTTCCCGCTTGTCGTAGCGACCCGTGACTGGCATCCGGGCGGACACGTATCGTTCGCCTCGAGCCACCCCGGGAAGAGGCCGACGCAGTCGGTTAAGATCGACGGGATCGAACAACTTCTGTGGCCCGATCACTGCGTGAGAGGATCGGAGGGCGCAAATTTTCATCCGAATCTGGATCTGCGGCCGGTTAACTTGATACTCAACAAGGGTACGAGACGAGATCTCGACTCCTATTCGGCATTTTTCGAAAACGATCGCAAGACCACCACCGGGCTTGAGTTCTACCTCAAAGGTCTTGGTTATTCAGAGGTGTTTCTGTGCGGACTGGCTGAGGACGTCTGTGTGTTCTACTCGGCTTCCGATGCCAAACGACTTGACTTCCGGACGTTTGTGGTCGCGGATGCCGTTCGCGGCGTCGACATTCCGGCCGGTTCCCTCGGCGCTGCGCGCCGGAAGATGGAGTCCGACGGTGTTCTTCTCGTGACCAGCGACTTTCTCCACGGACGTTATTGACGGAATCCGGACGGGCCGCGGGCAGCCCACGATACGCAAAATCCCGAAAGAATCTCAGTTTAGGGTAATTATGATACAGTGAAAATGTCATTATGATACAATGTGTCATAATGACAATTCCGTGCACGTTCATTTATCAGTTTGATCTTCTAAGACGTTTCAAAGCACAAATTTAAGTCATTTTAGTGGAATGACTTATGTTTCACCCTTACTGTTGGCACGAAGTTTGCTTATCTGTAGATAAGATACTTGTGGTACGGAGGAAAAAAAATGAACTATCTGGTACGAAACATGAGAAACGGCACGCCGAGCATTCTTGGCGACTTTGATCGGTACTTCGCAAGGCTTTTTGACGACACCCCCTCGCTTGGCTCGCGGGTACCGGCCGTCGACGTTCAGGAACTCGACGATCGTTATGTTCTTGAAGCGGATCTGCCCGGAATGACCCAGAAAGAGATCGACGTGAAGGTCGAAGACAATCTTCTGACCATCTCTTCGGAGAAGAAAGCTGAGACCGAGCAGAAGCCGGAGGGCTACATCGTACGCGAGCGTCGTGCGTCCAGCTTCCGGCGAAGCTTCGTGCTGCCGAAAGATGTCGACCACGACAAGATCGAAGCTCACTTCCGGAATGGGATCCTTCGGCTCGAGCTTCATAAGTCACCCGAGGCTAAGCCGCGGGCGATCGAAGTGAAAGCAGAATAGATCTCCAAAGATTCGACCGAAACGGGCCGTCCGGGAAAGTTCGACTTTCTCGGACGGCCCCTGTTTTGACCAGCAGGGTATTTCCGCGGTATGATGGTGTCCATGAACGGATACCTGATATTCGCGCTGGTTGCGACCCTCGAACTCGCGAGCCCCGGGACGACGCACTTCGGTATCGATGTGATTCGTGGCGGGATTCTCGATTCCCAGTTTTCCGTTTCAGTAGAGGGTTCGGTGAGTCGTTTTCTGAGGACCGTCGTTGCGCCGGCTCCTTCGCCGGCAGCGGCCGGAACCGTCGAACGCGACGGTCCCTACATGCAGGTGGAACGGTCAGCCGCTTTCGGTC
>DATKUF010000162.1:0-3229 GCA_035530755.1 Spirochaetia bacterium
GGGAGCCGCTTTTCGAAGAACCTCGAGTTTACGAAATCCACGCAATCGATGAAGTCGACTGCTTCGCGATGACTGCAGAGCAATTTCTTGATCTCTTCGCCGATGCGCCTGCGTTTACGCAGGCGTTTGGGATCATACTCCGGGACAAACAGGGCATTTTCGTACCCTTCGACCGGTTTCGGGCCGAACTGGTGCGTGGCGCAATTCTGGGCAATATTTCCATCGAGCGATTGCTTTCCTACTATCGGGAACTCGAGCCCGCGCTGCATCCGCGAGTCGGATCGGTAGTCGATCTCGATTTGAAAGCGTTCGCCTATGCGGTGCGCAGACTTCCCGAGAACATCACCCGCACGTTCGCTTTCTACGCCACCGACGAGGCACCCGCAACCTTCAGCGCCCCTGATCGCTATTTTCCCTCTATCGGGACGACGGCCCGGCGCAGGAATATCTGGGAGATGCTGCCGGGAAAGAATCTTGTGCTCATGCGCAACGGGCTCTCTGATCTGATTGACCTCGTGACCTGTCTCTGCCTCTACTCGGTGGAAGCGCAGAAACTTCGACACAGGCTCCAGCAGCCGGAGGTTCTCGCGATTGTTGAACAGGGCGCGGCAGAGGCCGCCGACCTTTCCGATCTGAGTGACCGCTCCGCGAAGGTCGAAGAGACTCTCGGACGACTCCCGTTTTCGATCGACGAAAGACGCGAGCTGACTTCGATCTGGAGCGAACAGACCATCGACCGTCTGTCCGACATTTCCCGCCACCGGGAGATGTTCAGCGTCGACGTTCGTCGCCATACCAACAAGTACAACAGCCGCCGGTCTGAACTCTGGACATCTCAGCTCGCAGCTGCCACCGGCGAGCACTTAGGCTGCGACCCGGCCGATCTTCCGCGCGACATGGAAGTCCACATCATCAGCAGTAACACCCACTCGGTTTCGAACTGCCTGAATCCGTGGTTCACGAGCAACCGGGAGGAGGTGCTGCAGTGGGCCAGGCGTGGGAAGCATCCACTTCTGGAACGCCCATGGACGAATGAGTTTGACGCGCTCTACGCAGTTGTTCGCGACTATTTCATCGACGACCCGGCGCGCGCAATTGCGAGCAAGAACGTCGGGCGCTCGCGGGGCATTCTCCGGCTGGAAGAGACCGCGTCGACCGGGGTTCAGGTCCAGCTCATCGACACCGCCAGGCTCGTGGGGATGCCGATCGATCCGGGAATCGGGAAAGTCTCCTCTGACGTCCGCCGACTCATAGTGAATATCGACTACGCCTTCGGGGAACAGGCGGAACATATCATTCGAAACCTTCTGCTTCTCTACGGGCCGAACGTGAAAAGCGTGAATTTTCTCGGCAAAGCAGGGGCGCTTCTCGGCACCCGCGGCGACATACTTGCGCCCACCGCGTTCATCGAACAGAGCACCGACATGTATCAGACCCTTCCTGTTCCCGACGGCGCTGCAGTCGAACGCCTCAGGAGGACGACGCACAGGGATGTCCATCAGGGTGCGATGCTTACCGCCGAGGGGACGCTGATGCAGAATCGTACGATGCTGCATTTCTACCGCAGACTTTGGAATTGCGTCGGTATCGAAATGGAGGGTGCCTACTACTACCGGCAGGTGATGGCGTCCGAAGCGCTCGGGATCATTCCTGCAGACACCAGGGTTCGATGCTACTATTACGTCTCCGATTTGCCGCTCACAACCAATTTCGGTCTTTCCGACCGATTGCAGGCTGAGGAGGGCGTGCCGCCGCTCTATGCGATAACTCGGGAGATACTTGCGGATATTCTCGACGGAGGCTACCGAAGGTAAGGCTACCGAAGGTAAGGCCACCAAAGTCGGGGCGATCCGTCCGCACGATGCCCCGTGGGTTCAGCGGTCGGGTAATTGGGATCTCAGAAGCGCCGCTGAAATTACCCCGAGCACCGTTTCGGTCTTGAACGGTTTCGAGATGTAGTCGTCCATTCCGGCCGCGACGAACCTTTCCCGATCGCCCGGCTCAGAATGTGCGGTCATCGCGATGATCGGCAAATGCGAGTCGAGGACCGTCGAACCGTCTCGGATGACCCGCGTCGTCTGAATTCCGTCCAGCTCCGGTACTTCGATGTCCATCAGCACCAGGTCGCACGGCGTAGTCGAGAGGTGGGATATTGCTTCACGGCCGTTCGACACCACATGTACCCGATGGCCCGCCTTTTTCAGAATCAACTGAAGGACAAGCACGTTTATCGCGTTGTCTTCCACGATGAGAATATCACCCGTGGGTCCGTTCCCGGCGAGCCCGGTCGCACTCGGCGTCACCGATTCGTCAGGAGCCGGGAACACTTCGTCGGATTTCGCGGAAAATGCTGTCGAATCATTCCGGTCCGGGGAGTCGATGACGACTGTCACAAGGATGCATTTCGTACCCGGCTCTTCGAGCGGCATGCTCCTCAGCTCACACCATCGCTCGGCTCGTTCACGGTCCCGGATTCTTATGCGGGTCTTTTCCGGTCCGCGTGTCTCAGCTGCGCGGCGGATGTGATCGAGAAATGCGACGTGAGACTCCTGCGGAACAAGTGACAGGAAAGGTTTGGCGACGACCTGAATCGATTCCGTCTTCGCAAGGTCTGCGCCAACGGGATTCACCCGAAGAATCGTTCCCGATATGTCGAGAAGGAAGCACGCCACCGGCAGATGTTCGAAGAGGTCGGAAGATTCCGAGTTCATCTCTTACTCCAGGATACGCTCCAGGAAGCTGGTGAATTCCGCATACTCGTAGAACGCGGGATAACATCCATACGTGTTTAGGATGGCTTCGGGCGGTCGGAAGAGAATGCCATGATCGGCTTCATTGAGCATCCCCAGATCGTTGTAGGAATCACCGGAGGCGATCACCTGGAAACCGAGTGATTTGAAAGCGCGGACAGCCTGTTTTTTTCCTTCGGATTGGCGCAGTCGGTAATCGACGACCCTGTCCGCGGCGTCGGTGATCAGGTCATTGCAGAATAGGGTCGGCCACCGAAGTTTTCGCATCAACGGCGTTGCGAATTGCCGAAACGTATCCGAGAGAATAACCACCTGTGTCCGACATCGGAGAAATTCGAGAAAGTCGATCGCGCCATCCAGTGGCTCGACCGAATCGATGACTGTCTGAATCTGTGACAGAGTAATCCCTCGTCGGGCGAGAATTTCAATCCGCTTCTTCATGAGGAGGTCGTAGTCGGAGATATCCCTGGTAGTGAGGC
>DATKUF010000163.1:0-14302 GCA_035530755.1 Spirochaetia bacterium
AGAGTACTCGGTACAGAAAGTGCGCAACTATCTGAGGTCCGCAAGAAACGCGAGTTACGTACAGCAGAAGATGGCAGCACTGTTCCGCCAGCGAGACTTATCCCTGAAAGAAATGATCAACTCTATCCTGGCTACGCCGGATCAGGCGGTGGCAACCGTACTCGGTCCTACTGATTTCACCTTTCAATTCTGGACACATTTGTCGAGCAACATCATCCGCGAATTTGGACCGAAAGCCGACAAACTTGCGGAAGAGCACGCATATTTGCAGGCGGCGTACGTCCTCGGTTACTACAACGTGTATTATCGGGGAATTCAGCAAAAGAACCTGGAGCGCGAAACTGCTCTGAAGCAGTTCGAGCTCCGATTGAGAAAGAAGCCCTACGCCTACACGATCGGCGACATGATCAACTTCACTGATTCCAAAGGATTATTGCTCTCAAAGAGATATCCTCTGGAAGCCATGCACGATCTGCTAAACAAAAAGACCACCCCGCCTGATGAGCGAAGTCTTCCGGAAATTATTCGCGTACGAACGCAGAGTAAAAAAGATTTCTACCTGGGAAAAGAGTTCGTGCTTCCGCTGTTTGGTGAACGGCTCTTTCTTGTTTCCGAGGAACTGAAGAGTCACTATGCGGATACCTGGTGCGAAGCTTTGCGGAACGACGAAACGCCCAGGGTGATGCTCGACAACGCTGTCTTCGAAGAAGATGTCAAAGCTCAGGCCGCCGCGCGGGATCCCCTGTTTTTCGCGCTGCTGAATTATGACCTACTCTATCTCTGCGCGCAGGAATCCGGCCTGACCGGGAACGCCGCAAACGAAGTAAACCGGCTTTTTGATACGAGAGCAGGGAAACTCAAGTCTCTCGCTGAGCTTCTCGGCCTGGACCGGGAGACCCTTCGTCGTGACGCACTTCTCCTGCTTCCGTTCTGGCAGGCAATTCCTGTTCTTCGCGTGATAGTGCGATTCTTCCAGCGGTTGTTTCTCGGTACATCTCCGCAGTCCAGACGAACGTCGCCTACCCCTCGTTCAGCCACCGCTGCCGAATCGACGCAAACCGCAAGAAAGCTTGCCGTTGCCGCGGAGAGCATTCAGACTGCAGGCGGCGAGCCGGGCCGAATTGATGGCGATTCGGCGAACGGCCATTCAGACACAGAGGTCACCTCTCCAGAAGCTCGGGCGGAGGCTATGCGAAACCGAAAGGCGCAGGCGGCCGAGTTTCGCGCAGCAATACAACGACTCGAAAAGTCGTTCGTCGACGAGGGAAAGACTCTGGAGACATCGATGCGGCAGCTTGCCGAGAGGTGGAACCCCCTGCTCGACTCTGCCGCCAAGAGAAATCTCAACGAAGACGTTAACTCGCTTGTGCGCGACTACATTCGTCGAGTTCGATCCGGATTTCGGATCAAGGCGCCCGATGCGGCACGAATTCGCAACATGGCTCGCGAGCTCTCCGAGCATGAAGCATTGAAAAAGATCCCGAAGACCGACATTCTCCGCCAGTACATCGAGCTGTATATGCTCAAGCTGCTCGGCAAGTAATCACGTCAATACTTCCCCGAGAGTCAGATCGCCCATGAAACTCAAGGCTCCGACGCATGCGTTGAACAGTTTCATGCACATAACCGCGTCGTCTTCGGCACGGTGCGCATTATTCGGCGGAATCCCCAGGAATGCCACGAGGTTCTGCAACGAATAGCTTTTCTGCCGGGGAAAGGCCCGCTTCGCAAGTACCAGGGTATCGACTATCGCGTTCTTCACATCTTCCATGGAATAGTCGAGGAGCGCGGATCGAAGAAACGCCAGATCAAACGGGGCGTTGTGCGCAACCAGGATGGTGTCACCGGCGAATGCGATGAACTCGGGCAATACTTTGCCGACTACCGGTTGCCCGGCAACCATCGCATTGGTAATTCCGCTTACCGCGAGCGCCCCGTCGGAAATCGGCATTTCCGGGTTGACCAGTCGATCAAAGGTGTCCAGCACCTGGGTTCCGCGAAACCGTGCTGCGCCGAACTCGACGATACGGTCAACTCCAGGGGTCAACCCGGTTGTTTCAAAATCAAAGGCGGTGAAAACTATCTGCGAGATCGGCTGGTCGAGATTCATAGAGGCATACTATCGGTAAGCGGTTGTGGTGTAAAGAAGAGTCCGGTTTCCTGCGGCTGCGGGAGCCGACAGACTTGACATCACGGGTTCGGGGCCTTACGGTGGCTGCGTGGCAAAAACTACAGTGGACGCCCTGATGAAGGAGTTTGGATTCCAGATCGACGACGTGCGCTGGCACCTCTGTTCGGAAATCGCACAGCGATTTCTGGCTCTCCGCGACCACCCGGATGAGCTCACGCGCCTGATCTGGTCAGGAAAAGTGGAGACTGAACTCTACGATATGGAAGAGCGGTACCTGCGAAGCCTGCAGGAGGATCTCGATCGTGCGCTCACCGACGAGGCGCACCTGCGACAGCTCTTCCAGGAGGTTCGCCGCTCGAAGTTGCGGCGAACGCGCGGCTGAACGTTCCCCGCGTGACAATCCTGGGTGCTAGCCGAGTTTGCCAATGATGGCTTTTATCTCGTTCGAGAGGCGGGCTACTCGCTCACCAACGGCAATACGCGATCGGTCCACATCCGCGCCGGGCTCACCGGCTACCGAGGCATAAAACTTGATCTTTGGCTCCGTCCCGGACGGGCGGCAGCTGACCATCGAGTTCCCCTCAAGAACAAACTGGAGAACGTTCGAGGCCGGGATTCCGTTGATGGTCCGTTTCTTGCCGCTTGCAATGTCGACGGCGGTAAGCACGAGGTAATCCCGGACCTCCACAACTTTCGCTCCTCCCAACACCGCAGGCGGGTCCTGGCGCAGCGTGTCCATGAGTTTCTTCATGGTAGTCTGGCCCTCCTGTCCCGGGAAATAGTGAGAAATGGTATCTTCCTGAAAGAAGCCGAGCTCACGGTATATTTCGTTGAGTCGATCGAGCACGGACTTGCCCCGAGATACGTGATAGAGCGCCATCTCGGCGGTGAGAACGGCGGCCGTTACCGCATCTTTGTCCCGGACGTAGGTGCCGATAAGATAGCCGTAGCTCTCTTCGTCGCCCATCACATAGGTGGGCCCGGCCTTTTCGGCCTCGAATTCGCGGATCTTCTGGGCGATCCACTTGAAACCTGTCAGGGTATCGTAACAGGTGACACCGTATTTTTCTGCGACCAGCCGCTGAAGCTCAGTCGTGACGATGGTCTTCACGAACGCAGGTCGCGCAGGCATCGTTGCGAGCTCCTTGCGTGTAAGGAACATGTAGTCCGCGAGCAGGACTCCAAGCTGATTCCCGGTAATAAGCCGGAATCCGCCGGCACCCTTCTCCGGCACGGCGATCCCCAGGCGGTCCGCGTCCGGGTCCGTTCCCATGACAAGATCCGCCTTTTCCTTCAACCCGAGATCGAGCGCCATCTTCAACGCGGAGGCCTCCTCCGGGTTGGGATATTCGACCGTTGGAAAGTCCCCATCGGGCTCCCGCTGTTCGGGAACGCTTCGGACCTGAATACCGAGTTCACCTAAAACCCGTTCGACCATGGCTGCACCGGTACCGTGAAGCGGCGTGTAGACGATCTTGAGATCTCTGCCGCGCTCGCGGACAAGCTCAGGCCGGAGAGAGGAACCGCGCACCGCCTGGGCGAACGCATCGTCGATTTCCCTGTCGACGTAGACCAGAAGTCCCTGCGCGACGGCGTCCTCCTTCTTCATGCTGCGAATTTCACCGGCAACCTTGCGAACTTCGGCTGTGATTCCCTCATCGTGCGGCGGAACGACCTGGGATCCGTCGTTCCAGTAGACCTTGTATCCGTTGTACTTTGGAGGATTGTGACTTGCCGTAACGACTATTCCGGTCGATGCGCCAAGCTTGCGCACCGCAAAAGACAATTCCGGCGTCGGACGAAGCGTAGGAAACAGGTAGGTCCGTATGCCATGGGCGCACAGTACGAGTGCCGCCTGAAGTGAAAACTCATCCGAAAAATGGCGGGAATCGTGCGCGATGACGGCGGCGAGCTTCCCGTCCGGGCCCGGAACGCCATGATCAACGACGTACCTGGCGAGGCCCTGAGTGGCCCGACGCACTACGAAGGAGTTCATGCGATTGTATCCTCCCCCGATCACGCCCCGGAGGCCTCCGGTCCCGAACTCCAGGTCGGTGTAGAACCGGTCGTTGAGCTCATCCCACTTTGCATCAGCGATAAGTGCTTCGACTTCCGCCCGGAACTGCTCGTTCGATTCTTGCGAGATGTAGCTTCGTGCAGCTTTCCCTATCTTGTCTCGGTCCATAGCATCACCTCCATTCGTTATACGGCCGTCCCGGGAACGCCCGCAAGGATTTCGAGCAGCTCATAGGGCGTGTCTATTACCATCCGCGCGCCGGCATTCACGACCTCTGTGCGATCTCGAAATCCCCAGGACACACCAAGCGGGGTCATCCCCGCATTGAGCGCAGTCTCCATGTCGACCGCCGTGTCGCCGACGTAGAGCATCTCGCTGGGCTTGAGACCAAACGTGGCGCAGATGCTCAGTGCTGCCTCTGGATCGGGTTTTGGCGGTATCGAGGACCTCTGTCCCTGCACGACCGCGAAGGAGTCGGCCGGAAAGATCTTTTCAACGATGATCGTAGTCAACTCGTGGGCTTTGTTTGACAGCACAGCGAGCTTGTATCCGCGTCTTCCCAGTTCCCGGACAACGGCAATGACGCCCTCGTACGGCCTTGTCCGGTCTACCGGATGCGCTGCGTATTCAGCTTTCATTTCGGCAACGCAGGAATCAAGCAGCTGCCGATCAACGCGCTCACCGGGAATACAGCGGCGCATCAGTTCCGTAATTCCCCACCCGACCATCCGCCTGTAGTCCTCGGAAGTGAATAGGGGAAAACCGTGGCGACGCAGCACCGTGTTTGCGGCGTCGCTGATATCGTCAATCGTGTCGAGGAGTGTGCCGTCGAGGTCAAACAGAATGCCCCGTACACCGGCGGAAATTTCGTCCATCCATAAAGAATAACAAAATCCCGTCGTGTCTGAAAGCGCCCCGCAGCGGCGTCGGGACACTTTTCCACTGCGTGGATATACTGCCCGGATGAGTCGCCGGAGCAGAAAAGAGAAACTCCCCGCTGGTGAGGGGAGCGAAGACCCCGCCGTACGGCCCGCGGGAAGTCGCAAAGATGCGCGTCACGGAGCCGGAGCTTTTGATCGATTCTATACTGAACTGCTCGGCGAGCGGTGGCCGGTGCTCCGCGAGTGTCTGCGCGACGCCGGAAGACCGCTTGCGCTGAGCGACGGCCTCAAAAAAACCTACTACCTTGACGAGGCGTCTCATGCGGCCGCGGTCGCACTGGGGGTAATCCGAGGCGACCTGGTCCTCGACATGTGCGCAGCACCGGGCGGAAAGACTCTCGTGCTGGCACTGTGCGCAGGAACCGAGGGCACGATTGTCGCGAATGAACGATCCGCAACGCGTCGGGCACGCCTTCTGCGGGTCCTCGACGAACACCTTCCGCCGGAAATCCGGGTGCGTGTGTCGGTTACCGGGCATGATGCTCGCAGGTGGGGACTCCACGAAAAGAACAGATTTGACCGGGTTCTGCTCGACGCCCCCTGCTCATCCGAGTCCCATGTTCTCTCTTCGCCGGAGCATCTGGCTCGATGGTCCGCCTCCCGCACGCGCGCACTTGCCCAGCAGGCCCACGCGATGCTTGCGGCCGCCGTGGATGCAACCAGGTCCTCCGGCTTCGTCCTGTATTCAACGTGCGCAGTCTCTCCCCTCGAAAACGACGGCGTCATCGCGACGCTGCTCAAGAAGCGCGGCCAAACCGTAAGCGTGCGCGCCGTCAAAGCGCCGTGGGGGGAACCTACCCGGTTCGGCTGGCAGATAATGCCGGATCTGTGTGACCGGCGGGGCCCGATCTACTTCAGTCTGCTGCAGAAAGCGACCGATCCGGACGCCGGCTGAAAAACAGAGTACCCATCGGCCTTTGTCAAACGGCCCTGTTCCTGATAGGATGCGGGACCTATGCTGAACCCACAGGATTTACACCTGAACCCCGAGCAGCTGCAGGCGGTCAATACTATCGAGGGTCCGCTCCTCATAATCGCCGGAGCCGGGTCGGGAAAGACTCGCGTCGTCACAATGCGAATTGCCCATATGCTGGAGAGCGGCATCCCGCAAAACGCCATACTGGCCCTGACCTTCACAAACAAAGCGGCCCGGGAAATGGAACACCGGGTGAGGGATCTGACCGGAAAGAAGCTATCGAACCTTACGGTCTCCACCTTTCACGCTTTCGGCGTTCATATCCTCAAAGACACCATCCACCATCTTGGCTACAGGGAAAACTTCACGATCTACGACACGACGGACCAGATCTCATTAATCAAGGAGACGGCGCGCGAGATCAAGTTTCACCTGGAACCTGCGGAGTTGACAAAACTGGTCAATCTGTTCTCGTCGATCAAGACCGGGCGCAGCCAGTGGCAGGGCGTGAACGAACATTTTCGGTCGCTCTACGATGAGTATCAGGTCCACCTCAAATTGTACAACGCAGTCGACTTTGACGACCTGATTCAACTTCCTGTGCGAATCTTCGAAGAGTTTCCCGAGGCTCTCGACGGCTATCGCGCCCGCTACCGGTACGTTCTCGTTGATGAGTTCCAGGACACATCGAAGAATCAGTACCGCCTGATGAAGCTCATAGCAGATGGTTCCCGTAATGTATGCGCGGTAGGCGACGACGATCAGTCGATCTATTCCTGGCGCGGAGCAAACTACGAGAACATCGTTCAGTTCGAACACGACTTCCCGGGAGTGCTCGAAATCAAGCTCGAACAGAACTACCGCTCCACCGGTACGATTCTCGCGGCCGCGAACGGGGTAATCTCCCACAACACCAACAGAAAGCATAAGGAACTCTGGACCGGGGTCGAAACCGGGAAACCGGTGGAACTGTTTTTCCCCGAGAACGAACAGGCGGAGGGTGAATTCGTCGCCCGCATGATAAAAAGCCTGGCGCAGCGGGAACAGATCCGCTACGAACAGATCGGTGTGCTCATGCGCACCAACAGCCTGTCGCGCACCGTTGAAGAAGCGTTTCTCTCGATGAACCTCCCATACAAAATGTCGGGCGGCACGAGCTTCTTCGAGCGCAAAGAGGTTAAGGACCTGATAAGCTATCTTCGGGTCATGGCTAATCCGGATGACGACGTAAGCCTCCTCCGCATTCTCAACACTCCCCGACGAGGCATCGGCCGCCGAAGTCTCGAACAAATTGTCGCCGTTGCCGAACGACGCAAAGAAAGTCTTTTTTCCGCGATGTCAGCTGTCTGCCATGCTGCGGTCACGCCGCTGCCGGAGAAGAATCGAACCGACCTTGTCGCCTTTCTCGAGCTGATCGAAAAGTACCAACCGCTCTTTCGCGAGGGAAAGAAGAAGCTTGCCTCTCATCTGCGCGAGCTGGTCGCGGAGATCGACTACTGGGGATATCTGGTCCAGGAATTCCAGAAAAACGACAAGGTCGCAAAGTGGAAGTTTCGAAACATCGAATGGTTCGCGCAGTCACTCGAAGACTGGGAGCGCGACCCCGACAACGTGAAACCGTCACTCTACAACTTTCTGAACCGAATCACCCTGCAATCACGTGACGATCTGACCGAGGAAGACGATCGGGGCAAAGTGAACCTGATGACGATCCATGCTGCGAAGGGTCTTGAGTTCGACATCGTCTTCCTCGTCGGCGTGGAGGAAGGCATCATCCCACACGCACGGGCGCTCGAGGAGTCGGAGCTGAATGTCGAAGAGGAGCGAAGGCTTTTCTACGTCGCAATCACCCGGGCGAAAGTGAAGCTCTACCTGAGCTCCTGCCGAAAGCGGAAAGTGATGAGGGAAATCATCGAATGCACGCCGTCGCCCTTCATCGAGGAGATCCCTCCGGAGCTCGTCGAGATTCGCGAAGATGAGGATCCTGTCGATTCGGTCGAAGCCGATGACTACTTCGCCCGGATCCGTCAGCGCTTTGCGGCGCCGCGGTAGGCTCTCTCCCCTACACGCTCTTGAGATAGCAGCGCCGGCGCTTGTGGAGACGGTTCTCGTAGTATTTCCACACTGCCTGGATCTCCGTATTGCTCTCCAGATTTCCGGAAGACTCGACCTGGAAGACGCCTGCCTTGACAATTGACTCGTGCATGGACCGCATGAGCAGTGCGGTCACACCGCGGCCCTGGTAGTCTTTCCTGACCGCACCAAGGTACATATCCACCAGGTCCGGCTTTCGCAGTGCCCGGAGAAGCCAAATGAAACCGAACGGAAACAGTCTGCCTCTACCTTTTCGCAATGCGACCGACATTGAAGGCGCAGCGATGCCGAAAGCGACAAGCCGATCGTTCTCGTCGAGAACCAGTTTGACGAAATCGGCACGAATGAATCCGAAGTACTGTTTGACATAGGCGTCTATCTGTTCGCGCGTCAAATCGACGACACCGTAAAGATGGGAATAGGTTTCGTTTATGATATCAAAAATGCTTTCAGCGAACGGGAGAAGATCCTTCGGCTTCCGCGCGTCCAGCACGCGGAGTTTCAGGCGGGAACGAACCGCTTCGTCAACCCGGATGATCCGAGCCGGCACGACCGGCGGCACTCCGACCCGGTACTCGACCCAGTCCACGTCTTTCCGATAGCCGAGGTTCTCGATATGAGTGGGATAGTAGGGGTGGTTATAGATCATCGGTAGCGTACCCATCTCCTCGAATCCCTCTACGAGCAGACCCTCCGGGTCCAGATCGCTGAAACCGAGCGGCCCATGAACGCCGGTCATTCCTTCCGACCGGGCCCAGTCTTCCACCGCGTTGAAAAGAGCCGAAGAGACTTCCGGATTGTCGACAAAATCGATCCAGCCGAAGCGGGCGTATCGGTTCCCCCACTTCTCGATGTACCGGTCATTGATTATCCCGGCGACCCGACCCACCGGTTCACCGTCATCGAAGGCCATCCAGTACCGCGCGCGACAAAACGCAGCAGCAGGGTTCTTTGTCAGATCGAGGGTATTGATGTCATCGGAAACGAGAGGAGGAATCCAGTACGGATTTCCGGAGTAGAGTCGAAACGGAAATCGAACGAACGATCGGAGCTCTCGTTTTCCACGAACTTCCCTAAGTTCTATCATGGCACCCTGCCCTACGGTGAAGATTCGGACATTATAGACCAACTTCACCGGCGTTGACCACGGGGCGAAGTTGAATCGCTATTGCCCGGCAGACGGCAGCCGGGCTATCATGAAGGCACAAAATGCTGAACCTCAACCTGAAAGACATCGTCTTCCTCATTCCGTGCATCATAGCCGGATTTACCGTGCATGAGGCGAGCCATGCGTTCCTCGCGCTGCACTTCGGCGATACGACTCCATGTGAGCAGGGTCGCTGCACGTGGAACCCGCTCGCGCACATCGACCTGATAGGGATGGTGCTGATCATCTTCGCCGGATTCGGATGGGCACGTCCGGTTCCCATAAACCCAGGGAATTTCCGAAACCCCAAAAGAGACGGCATTGCAGTTGCAATGGCCGGCCCCACCGCTAACGCGATTCTGGCCCTGGTGTTCGTGGCACTCGCTAAAATCGTGTCGCTTACCGGAGCATTCACGGTGAAGCCCGTCGGACCCAACCTCTATCAGTTTTTCGGCGAAATGGTGTGGGTAAATCTGCTTCTGGCGGTGTTTAATTTACTGCCGATTCCGCCGCTCGACGGTTCGACGCTCATTCTGTCTGCGATCCCGGATCGCTACGCGGCGCAGAAGGCCATATTCGTCAAGTACGGTGCGCTCCTGTTGCTTGTGGTGATCCTGGCGGGATCGGTGACCAGCGTGAACATTTTTCCTATCGGAAGAGTAATTCAATGGCTCTCAATCCAGCTTTATGGCATTTTTGGGATGTGAGGCCGACCCTTCGATAGTCTCTGGACGGCTGCAAATTCTGAGTGTATCATGAGTATATGTGGATCGTTGTACGGTACGGAGAAATGCGTCCGTACGGAGCGATACGTCCGTACGGGACCCTGCCACGCGCTACCGTTTCCTCAGACACCGGCTTCCCCGCGGAACTTGCACGCAACGGCGTGCGGGATTCAACCGGTTCGCCACAAAACGCAATCGTCATCACAATAAGTCGCCAGAATGACGCATCTGCGTCGCGTCTGCCTCTGCCCGACACCGCCGCGCAAACGACGAATCAGCGGGAGCTGGAAAATGCTGCCCGGCAGATGCGTCTGCTCGATGCGGGAGTTCGCATCCACGAGCAGGCACACGTTGCCTCGCTGGGCGCCTACGCCTCGGGTCCGGTCACCTTCGGTTATGCAACCGGTCCGAACGGGCGGACGTACGCCGTGTCCGGCGCAGTCAGGGTCAATCTCGAACCGGTGCTCGGCGACCCGGAGGCAACGCTGCGCAAAGCACGTATCATTATGAATGCGGCGCTCGCGCCGGGTGAACCCTCGGGACCCGATGTGCGCGTCGCGGCCGCGGCCTATCTTCTGGAGCGCCAGGCTCAACAGCAGATCGACCAGAGACAAAAGGCCTTCTCGAGAGAGCTCGCCGCCGTGCTCGCGCCGGCCACCGATTCCATGCAACGAATTTTCGACCTGTCTGCGTAACCGAACCGTCGAACCTTCTCCAACGTTTCTGAAACCTATATGATGTGTCCCGATGAAGCTCTCCGGACTGCGGGTAATCCGACTCTACAGCGAGCTCCCCCGGGAGATCCACGTGCTTTTTTTCGCACGCCTGGTCAACAGTATGGGGGCCTTTGTTTTTCCCTTCCTTACCCTCTACCTTACGCAGAAGATGGGTTTGAGCACGGCGACGGCTGGACTGTACATGCTCCTGGTTGCCGCCGCCCACGTTCCCGGGGCCATCCTGGGAGGCAAACTCACCGATCGGATCGGCCGAAAGAAGGTGCTGGTATTCGGCCAGGCAATGGCGGGCGCTTTCCTGCTGCCGGGCGCCGTTCTCGGAACCTCAATTCTGGTGCCCTGGAGCATCTTCGCGGCTCAGTTCTTTGCGGCCCTCGCCCAGCCGAGCAATCAGGCTATGGCAACGGATTTGACAAACCGAAGCAACCGGCAGGCGGCGTTTTCCCTTCTCTACCTTGGATACAACCTGGGATTCGCAGTTGGACCGTTGCTCGCCGGCTTTCTGTTCACGAATCTTACCTGGCTTCTTTTTCTCGGCGATGCGTTTACGACGTTCGTTTCGGTTGGAATGGTCGCGCTTCTCGTACCGGATTCGACACCGTCGGCCGATGACGTCTCACGCGTCGACAGGATGCCTGCCATGGAGCGTCCGGAGAAAGGGCACACGCTGGTTGCCCTCCGTGCCCGCCCCGTTCTCCTTATCTTTGCACTGCTGGTTTCGGTGCTCACGTTCGTCTACTCTCAGTACGGATTCGCGCTTCCACTCAGGCTCAAGGAGCTGTTCCTCGAGCGCGGCCCCGTCTTCTACGGGACACTGATGACGATGAACGCGATAGTCGTAATCGTGCTCACCGCTCCGGTGGTGCTGGTAACCCGAAGATTCTCACCCGCTCGAAATCTCAGCCACGCGGCACTTTGCTATGTCGTCGGCTTCGGCATGATCTACTTCCTGCGCACCTTCCCGGTCTTTTTCGTTTCCACTGCGATCTGGACTCTGGGCGAAATTCTTGTATCCACCAATTCAAATGTCTATATCGCAAATCACACCCCGGTCTCCCATCGAGGCCGGTTCAATGCCCTGTTTCCGCTGATTACCGGGGGAGGCCGGGCCCTCTCCCCGCCGGTGATCGGACGTTTCATTCTCTGGTTCGGACTGAGCGCCGTCTGGCCCGTTCTGGCCGCTCTTGCGGCGTTGGCGGGAATCGGGCTTCTGGTGCTCGCACGCAGGGATCCGCCTGGCAGCGACGCCCCTTCAGGCAACGACCGTCCCGTTTCTTGACGGCGTCCCGAGGACCCGCTACACTTTCCGGCACCATGTCGGATTTGATTCACGGCGTTCAACAGATCGGAATCGGTGTCGCTGACGCTGATGCTTCCTTCACCTGGCTTCGAAATGCTTTCGGCATAGATGTTCCGGTCTTCGACGACGTCGGGGAACCGGTCCACATGCTCCGTTACACGGGAAACAGCCTTCAGAAGCGACGAGCGATCCTCGCGGCTAGCATCCGCGGCGGGAGCGCATTCGAGATCTGGCAGTACACCAGTCGCGCCCCCGAGCCGCCCTCATTCGCGATCGAGCTGGGCGATACGGGCATCCTTGCAGCGAGGATCAAGACGGCGGATCCTCAGGGTGCATCAAAGCGACTCGCCGAATCCGGCGTCGAGATGCTCGGCGGGTTGAGCCAGGATCCGGCCGGCGTAGCGGGATTTTTCGTCCGGGATCCGTGGAACAATCTTTTCCAGATAGTCGAGTCCGACGAATGGTTTACGCCCGAGCGGGGTCCTGCGGCCAGGCGAATCTCGAGCGGCGGCGCGTGCGGCTGCCTCATTGGTGTCTCGGACATGGAGCGCGCTTTGGCGTTTTACCGGGACATGCTGGGCTATGACACGGTCCGCTACGACGCAACCGGAGTTTTTCACGATCTCGCAGCTTTACCGGGAGGAACACGCCGCGTCCGTCGGGTACGCGTCGAACGAAGCGTGCCTCCCTCCGGACCGTTCGGCCGCTGGATCGGATCGAGCAGCCTTGAGCTCCTTCAGGCCTACGAACACACAGCACGAGGCGCCCTGCAGAACCGGTTCTGGGGAGATCTGGGGTTCATTCATCTCTGTTTCGATATTCATGGAATGGATGAACTGAAATCGCGATGCCGGAATGGAGGGTTTCCGTTCACAGTCGACAGCGCCGAATCCTTTGACATGGGAGAAGCTTCAGGACGGTTCGCATACGTCGAGGACCCGGACGGAACTCTTATCGAGTTCGTGCACGCCGAGAGGATCCCGATCCTTAAGAAACTGGGGATCTATCTGAATCTCGGGAAACGGGACCCTGCGAAACCGCTCCCCGACTGGATGATTCGCCTGCTCGGTCTCGGGCGTGTGCGAAGCTGAGTAATTTCGGCCCCGGTTCGACGGCCCTACTCCGCTGTCGGTTGCGGGGTCGGATCAATCTTCATCGCATCCCGCATTGCACGAAATGCTTCGAGCGTAATGTCCACGTCCTCTTCTGAATGTGAAGCGGTCGGAATCATGCGGAACATGACGATTCCGCGGGGAACGACCGGGTAGGTAACACCGGATACGAAAACCCCGTACTCTTCGCGCAGCATTCGGATCATATTCATTGCCACCGTCAAATCCCCGGCCGGAACATAGACCGGCGTGATTGGCGATGCCGTGTCACCGATGTCGAAGCCCAGCTCGACGAGGCCGGTCTGAAGCCGTCTCGCGATCTTCCACATCCTTTCTCGCAGCTCGGGCCGTGTTTCGATGAGGTCAAGCGACTTCGTCAGAACATCAACGTAGACCATCGGCAACGACTTGGCGAATACGTTCGTGCGGGCGTTGTACCGAATGTACTCAATGGGTGCAGTTTCCCCCGCGGTGACGCCACCGATGGCGGCAAACGCTTTGGCAAACGTTCCGAAGTAGAGGTCAATTCGATCCTGCACGCCAAGGAACTCGCCGGTACCCTGCCCGTGATCACCCATAACCCCGAAACCGTGGGCATCGTCGATGAGAAGGCGCGCTCCGTATTGCTCCTTGAGCTCGCAGATCCCCTTGAGATTTGCAAGGTCACCCCGCATGCCGAATACGCCTTCGGTAAGAATCAGCAGACCGCCCTTCCTGTCCCTGTTGGCCGCCTTGAGCTGAGATTCGAGACTGTCCAGATCGTTGTGCTTGTATGGACGAAACCGTCTTCCGGCTGACGCAAGTATCGTTCCGTCGACAATCGAAGCGTGCGAAAGCTTGTCCATGAGAATCTGGTCGTCCGGACCTACGAGGGCGGAAATCGTTCCTATCACGCCCAGATATCCGTAGTTGAAAAGGACGGAGGAAGGTTTTCCGAGAAAGGCAGCGAGCCTGTTTTCGAGGTTCGTGTGTTTGTCAGTGTTGCCCGTCAGCATCCGCGACCCCATCGGAGTGAACGTGCCGTACTCGGTGACGGACCGGATTGCAGTTTCCCGGATTTCCGGGTTGTCGCAGAGTCCGATGTAGTTGTTGATCGCCCACATCACCACCTCGCGGCCCTGAAATTTCATCCGTGGGCCGGGAGTACCCTCGAGTACCGGCTGATTGAAGTAGTGGTCGCCGCGA
>DATKUF010000164.1:0-6515 GCA_035530755.1 Spirochaetia bacterium
TGGACGCCGATCAGCAGATCCATCCCGAACTTTGTCTTGTTCGAATTTCCGCCGACATCGTTGACGCCGGGAATAATCGCGCCACCCGAGGGCGCGGAAGGCGTGGTCTGCGCGGCGGCAATTAGGGGCGTGAAGAGCACAACAACGACGAGGGCGACCAGCAAATGCGGCCTCCCGACCGCGCTGCACGATGTTTTCCCACGCATGTGAACCTCCTATCGTTCAACGGGAGATTATACCCCGAGGATCAAAAAAAGCCAGATCATACAGGTCAGGATCTCGCGTTCGGGCTAGAATTGGAGTTGTCCTTTGATTCCGATCTGCAGGCCGACCGACACGATCTGGCCGTCTGAGGGGCTCGTGGAGTAGGGAGTCAGTCCAAAACCGAACTTTCCAAATACGGAAACCTCCCCCATTTTGGGGATGTGCAGTCCGCTGTCGTGTTCGAGAGTCAGCGTCAGACCGGACTGGGTCAATCCGAGAACGGTGGGTGTCTGGTTCCATACGATCGACGCTGCCTCCCTGTGCGCGACGTAGGCCCCGCTTGCGAGCGCGTCGCTGATCTTCTTGATCCCGAAGATCGCGGTCGGGTGGGTTCGCCAGTTGAAGGCCGCCGTTCCGGTATCCGAATAGGCGGTTTCAGGCTGTGCGCTCACCGTAAACTGGTTGTCGAGTGACAGACTGTCTTCCTCGGTGACTCGCACCGTGGTGCTCAGCAGATGATATAGAGACCAGTAGAGGCCGGTCTGGGTCGTCGCAGTCTGGAGCTTGAGATCGATCGACGAGGTTATCTCTTCGCTGCGGTAGAAGCGAAATAACGGGTATGCGCCAAGCCGGCCGAAGAGATTGATCGCGGCATACGTCAGACCGATATCGACGCTGTTGCCGTCCGTCACCGAATCCGCCTGGCGCGTCAGGTCGCGGCTCACGCTCACCTGCACGCGGTTCGGCACAATCAGGTCGGCCCAGTTCGATCCGATGGATCGGGAAATCTGAAGCGAAGTTCCCGGCTCATACAACGCATACGCATATCCGGTGCTCTCGCTTGCGAATGTCGCGGCTAGCGGTTGTGAAAATAGATCATAGAAGGGCGCTGCCGCGAATAAGTAGGACTGATCGGAAATCGAGCGACCATAGTAGGCGATATCGCTTCCGTACAGGCGAAAGTCCATCACCGACCCCGCGCTCGACGCGTCGGTTCCCATCACCGACAACCATGAGCGGACCGGGACTCCTGCTGCCTTGACCAGCCGTTGGTAGGATGGCGTGATGGTGAGGCCCGAGAGAAGCCCGGATTGCGGTGGACCATCTGCTGCGGGAACGAGCGCTATGGGGACACTCAACGTCACAGACGCCGTGGAAAGCTGTTGATTCGCCTGCGTCACGCCGGAGGAACCGGAGCTGCCGTAGGCGGTCTGATAGCTTGCCGCAATAGACAGACTCGGCGAAACCCCCGCAAGTTTCAACCCCAGATCCAGTGTCATGCCGCCGGTTCTTGTTGCCGACGGGTCCGCGTTCCACGGGAGCGCAAACCGGTAGGCGTCGATCCAGGCTACCGGATAGGCTGAATTGTCGGCAAGATCGAATGAAGAGACGTCCGAGAAGTTCACGCCCAGTTGGAGCGAGAAAGGACCGGGCCAGGCCGAGCTCACCGTAGTTGTCCAGGTCTGGCTCAACGTAGCGCCGGCGGCCGATGTTGTCGCCAGATCAGTCGCGCTAAGCTGTCCGGGGTAGGAGCCCTGGGTCATCAGAACCACGCTCAACGTCTGAGGTATGGCGACGCTGAGCGAGTTCTTCCGGTAGAGTTGCGGTTGTGCCGGCGAATAGCTGCGCTGGAATGCATCGGTGAAGGTCACCGGCGATGGCCCGGCCGGAAGCCGCAACGCGTGGCCTCCCGCGGTGACCAGATCGCTTCTGGACCCCGGCACGTTCGCATCTGTCCAGGAACCGTCGACGGAAAAATTTGCGTCCAGATGAGCGATGAGGATGTCGGCGCCGCCGTTCAGCGCGAGGCCTGCATTCTGCGGATTGGTTTCCTGCGCCATCGTGGCGAATCCGCTGGTGCGGGCGTAGCCGCTTGCCGAAATCCTCGCGTCTTTCAATATCGAGACGTCCCCTGAGTGGAGGATAACCCCCGGCGCCGAGTAGGTAGCCTGCACCTGGGTGCCCGCACCCCAGCGTGTCGCCGCATTGGTCAGCGCGATTTCGTCTATGGCGAGTACGCCGGCCGTCGTGCCTGTGCCGTCGAACTGGAGCCTGGTCAGCGAGTTTCCCGAAGGGCTGAAGCTGACTGTCGCCGCAGGGTCGACGGCGCCGTCTATGGAGAGAGTCCGGGCGGCGAGACTGATATCGATCTTGTGCCAGCGTGGCGGAGTGTCTACCGCAGGCAGCGTGAACGTTGCAGTCAGTCCGGGAGTTGTGTCGTCGTAGTCGTAGTGAACCGTGAGACTTTCGGGACCGACGCTCAGGGCGGCCGGCGCGACATAGAAAACCAGCTCGCTGTACTGACTGTCGAGAACCGGCGTGGTGTAATGGACCGCCGACCAGGTGTCGGTGTTCACAAATGGGGTCGGGGTGCCCCACGAGACGAGCAGCACCTGGTTGGCGGCCGAGCCTGCGAGCATGGGAGAGGTCTCGGGAAAGGCGTTGAGGAGAGTCTTTGCCGGGGCGAGAACCGATTCGTCGGTTTCGCGCAGGTTGAGCGATTTGGTGGTCGATGCCGGGTTTATCGCTCCCGAAAAGCTCGTTCCTTCGATCGTGATCCCGCCGACCACGACGCGCCCGTCGGAACCGCCGGCTGTGTCGTACACGACAATCCGCACGCCGCGCACGTCGCGCAGCCTCGCCCGGTCGGCGGCGGTCAGCGGAATTTCGGTACGAACAAATCCTGTGGGAGAAGTTTGTGGGGTTCCACCATCAAGCGGGAAGGAAGCCACCGTCTGGACATCCTCCGCGTCAAGGATCCCGTTTCCGTTGGTGTCCTCGGTGTGAACGAAGGGAGTCCAGGGCGGCCCGCCCGCCCGTAGCACAATGTTGCTGTGTGCGCTGTCATGAAAGTCGAAGCCGGGGTTGACTGCGCTGTTGCCCGAGTCGAGCTGGCCGTTGCCGTCACGGTCTTCGCCGAGGCTTCCTGCCTGCAGAAAGACCCTCACGGCACCGGAGACCGTACCGGAGACCGGCGCGGTGAGCCGCCAGGTCACCGAGATTGCCCGTGCCGCCGAAAGATCGAGCTCCTGGCTCGATGGTGCCGCGAGGTCACCGCCGACCCATTGGCTGTTCCCGAGGTGATAGTCGAGCACCATCACCTGTCCGTCGGGTCCGTCGGTTCCCCCGGTCGCCGCGTAGGGCCCGATACGGGAACCGCTTGCGTAGGGATACTGCTGCGACGACGGGATGTTCGACCAGTTGTATGGCTGCAGCGATGTTCCCCCCAGCGGATCCTTCGCGCCGTAGTCTTTGTAGTAGGTTTCGCCGCGGTTCGCTTCGCTGAAGGCACCAAGCTCGGTCGGCGCGGCTGAGGGCAGAAGCCGCGTTGCATCGACTGCAAAGATGCTGGTGTCTTCGCCCATTCCGGCGAGCCGAAGAATTCCCGTGGTATCCGGCGAGGTCACCGACACGCCCGCGGCTATGGAACCGGTGAAGCGCGTGCCGGTGTAGGAGAGTCGAGCCGAGGTCACCAGAGAGCCGGGGCTCTGGCCGGGCTCGGTAGTGTAGCCGCCGGTGAGTACGCTCCAGCGGAGGCCGAGCGCCAGGTCGAGAATAAGCCGCTTGGAAAGAAGGATCGTGTTTCCGCTTCCGAAAACAATCTGTCCGCCGGTTGTTCCCGCGCTTCGCGTCCGGTAGGTGATGTCGATATTATCGGTCGGCAGAATCGGAAATGGAAAGCTCACGGTGCCGGATGTGAAGTCGACGCTGAAGGAGGTTGTCTCCTTGCCGTTGATTGTTACATGAACCGAGCCGGGAATCGCATCGCTGTCGATCGTGATCGCCGTTCGCGTGATCTGCTGTTCGATCATGACGTCGAAGGGCGTGTACGAAGGGGTGACGTTCGGGTGAACCCCGTAGAGGTCCGGAAAGTTCGGGGTTGTGGGATCGGGCGCGAACGGGTAGCGGTTTGCAAAATCGCGAACGTTGGAGTCCGCGGCGTCGACTACGGCGACGCGATTGTCGTCGGTGATGACTACCGCGCTTCTGGCCGGTGAAAGCGCATATGCCGATGAGGTACCCCGGCGTGCGATGAGCGCCCGTGTTGCCGCGATGGTGCCGACCGCTGAGTTTGCGCTGTTGACTGCGTCGGTCGCGTCGTACTGGTTCTGCAGCTCGAACGGCGAATAGTAGCCCGGCTGCCAGAGCAGGAGGTAGTCGGTGGAGCCGATGGTGTAGTGGATGTCGTCGACCGTGTGCCCCGACCCGCGGCTCGGCACCATTATGTCGTCGTTGAAGTTCGGTGAGGTTCCTGGCGGGCTCCAGCTGAAGTCGACCGGCTTCCCGGAATCCGGTGCGCCGTTCGAGTCCAGCGCGTAGGCCGCATTTTGCCCGAGGCTTGCGTTTCCGACGGTAAAGCCCGCTTTCGTGTAGGTCACGAGTACTCTGCCCACCGGTTTTTCCCGCAGAAACAGCGTTCCCGCCTGCAGGTCATACACCGCAATCTGATCGAGATCCGCCTTCCGGAACATTCCGGAGGCGCCACCGAGGCTCGTGGCCGGAACCTTGCCCGCGGGGTCTTCCAGGTAAACCTGCAGATTCGTGATGTTTGCATCGGGAAGGACGAAGAACCTGCCCGAGGTGTAGTCTGCCGGGTTGATGTGCGTTCGTACCACCTCGTTTGTACCGAGGTAGGACTTGTGGGCGAGCGCATTGTCCTCATACCGGAAGACAAGCTCGTGACGGCTGCGGTCAGTCTCAAACAGCGCAGCGATTCCGAGCGAATTTGTCACGTTCGTTCCGCTCGAACTGTAGGCCGCGCTTCCACCTGATGAGGTATTCGAATTGGGGGTGATTCCCGCCGATGCCGGCGGGTTGAACGGCGGAATATCGCCGCCCGCCATCGAAGTTTGCGTGCCGGCCTCACCGGCGTTTGTCGCACCGGTCCCGGATGTCGACACGCCGCCGGAAGACGATGCTCCGAGCTGCGTCTGATCCGTCGGATATTCAGTCCCGTCGACCGAGAGGAACGGATACTGAGAAAACGGCATCAGCGTGTTGCCGATGAGTACCTTCTGCACGAACTCGCCCTTCTGTCCCTGGTAGCCGAGAAGAAAAGTGTTGAGAGCGAACTGGTCCAGGAATGTCGTCTGGAAGAAATAGCGATTGAGAATCCAGAGAGAAATCGTGAGGTCGACCTGATTCAGAAACGAAAACGGATCCATGCCCGGAAAGGCGTAGGGGAACTGATAGCCGCTGCCGTTTCCCAAATCCGGATGGATCCCGATTGCGAGGGACGCCGAAATTGTTGTTTGCCACGATCCAGCCGCATAGAGGTCCACATCGGCGTCTCCTACTTTGCTCTGCAACAGGGCGGTTGGGGCTTCGCCGAGGAAGAGATAGTCCGGTAGATTCCGGCGGACTGTGTCCGGGAGCACCACCTGTGCGGCACCGTTCGGCACCGCCACTACCACGAGTATGGCAATCAGGGGCAGCAGGCGGGCGACCGAGGACAGGCCGCGGGTTGTGTCGGACCTCATTAACAGTGTAGTATACTTTGCGAAATAATTTTTGTCAGACGCCTCGACAACCGCCGGAGGTGGGATGAACGAAGAGATAGACCGTGCACAAACATTCGTACAACGACTTCTCGCCAATCCCGCACTGAAGGGTTTTTCCGAGCTGCAGCGCGAAGAGCAGGTGATCCAGTTTCTCCACGCCAACGCTGTGCAACTTGCCCCGACTCTCACCGCCGCACCCTATTTTGTCGGGAAGAGCTGGAGTCAGGTCTTCGAAATACTCGTCCAGTCGATGACGCGGGAAACGAATAAGCGTCTGTTTCCGGAGCTCAAGGAAATTGTATTCACCAGAGTATCTTTCGCATTTGCTCCATTCTTGAAACAACGAACGACTGACACCTCGAAGATCCAATCCGAAATCTATAATTTTCTCGTCAGCCTGCTGGGAAATCTGGATGCACGAAGGGCTTTCACGGGCGCCTTTGCAGCCCTGGTTTTCGGCAGTATCGATCGGTACATCGAAGAGCTGTTTCTCCGCAAATCGTACATACATTTCGAGCTTACGAAAGTCCAGCGGCTGCGGATCGGCAAGGATGAAATTCGAGGATTTATCCTGGCGACCCTGCTGCTCCGCCCGGCAATATATGCGTTGACCGCTTCGAGCAACGTCGTTGGACAGGAGCGCGTCGCGGGAACCATTCAACCGCAGTTTGCAGAAAAGGTGGTCGATGCACTGACCGGGCAGCTGAAGCTGCTTCCGGAACAGCTTGTCCGAAGTGCAGTCAACGCAAATATCTCGTTCTCGGAGAATCGGTTCACGGAGGCCACCGCGAGAATCGCTGCGATTTTCGC
>DATKUF010000165.1:0-4620 GCA_035530755.1 Spirochaetia bacterium
TGCGAGAGAGACGTCCGTCGAGAAAATCCGAAACAAACGAGAGCGCCACGAGGACGATGAGAATTGCAGATACCGGGTAGTCACGCGCAAGTATCAACAGGTAGAGAACCGACGGCGTGGCGCTGATCCGAAATACCGAAAGAACGTTCGGAATATTGATTCGATCGAGCTCGACTCCGGTATCACGTATCGCGAAATCCCTCCGCTGGATCAACAGGAGGCCCAGAAGCAGACCATGAACTATTACCGCCACCGGAAAGAACGATCCCGCGTGCGAAGCGGGAATTCGATAAAGGACGAACACCAGAAGCATCAACGTCATTTGCAGGACAAAAAACAACACAACGGTCTCTATGATACTGAGAACAAGACGGTTTTGATGTTTGATGCCGGAGCTCATTCAGAAGCCTCCACTCGAGAAGCACGGATCTCCACGCGGGTACTCTACGGCCACGTGTCGCCAGTGTCAACAGTCAGGAGTCTCCTCACTCGCAGGGTCGGGACACGCCTGGACCGGTTCCGTCATCAGTCGACGCTTGACAGGGCCACTGGCTGGCCGTAGCATGGGGGCATGAATATCGCGAACACCCTGACCGCGTCGCGCCTGATTCTCGCGCCATTCTTTTTCCTGTTTTACTATTTTCCAATTTGGACGGGGTACTTTCCACGCGTGTCGGTCGTTCTGTTGTGGTTGGTGTTCGCGGCAATCGAAACTACCGATATCCTAGACGGGCACTACGCCCGCTCCCGTAATCAGGTCACCGACCTCGGCAAGGTGTTGGATCCATTCGCGGATATCATGAGCCGTCTCACCTATTTCGTCTGTTTTGCCGGGACCGGCGTTATGCCGGTCTGGATGTTCGTGATCATCATGTACAGGGAATTCGGAATAAGCTTCCTCCGTTCACTCTTTCTTAGATCCGGCGTAGCGCTTGCCGCGCGCCGCGGCGGCAAGACAAAGGCGATCGCCTATTCGGTTTCCGGTGGCGCAGGGCTTCTCATCCTGACTCTGGATCGATGCCACTTCTGGCAGCAGGAACTTCATCTTATCCGCATTCTGGCACTCGTCATCTTCGGGATCGCGGTCCTGTTTTCGGTGCTTTCGATGGGCGACTATCTTGGCTACTACTTTCGGCATCGTCGCATGGAAAATGGCAACAAGAATCAACCTGATCGATCCATGAACCACGGTGGGAAAAGCGGCGTCGAAGACAATCTCAAATGATGCCGCTGCGGGACGCTCCGGACGATCGATTCGCCGGAGTGCAATATGTGCTTACCGATATCGACGATACTCTGACCCGAGACGGAAGGGTATCCTGCGTCTCATACTGCGCACTCTGGCGCCTTCACGAATCCGGTGTCCGCGTCATACCGGTCACCGGAAGGCCCGCCGGCTGGTGCGACCTCATCGCCCGCCAGTGGCCCGTCGAAGCCGTGGTTGGAGAGAACGGCGCATTCGTCTTTTACCTCAACGACGGTAGTCTCAGGCATATCTATCATCCGTCGGTTGACCGGGCCGAAGGGCGAACGCGTCTCGCGGCCATCGCGGAACGCGTCTACCGTGATGTGCCCGGGACCCGCGCCGCGAAAGACCAATTCGGAAGGCTGTTCGATCTGGCAGTCGATTTTCGGGAAGAACCTCCTTATCTGGACTTCGAAGCCGCGCGGAAGATTCAACGTCTGTTTGAGACCGAAGGTGCGCACGCAAAGATCAGCTCGATCCATGTGAATGCCTGGTTCGGCGACTACGACAAGCTTTCCATGACCAAAATCTTTTTCCGGGAACGGTACGGTCTGGATCTCGAGGCTCCGGAGCAGAATCGCCTGGTCGTTTTTGTCGGTGATTCGCCGAATGACGAGCCAATGTTCGGATTCTTCGAGAACTCCTGTGCAGTATCCAACGTCAGCGAGTTTGTCGACAGTCTGACTGAACGCCCGGCCTACGTTACGTCACGTTCGCATGGAGAAGGATTCGCGGAGGTTGCCGATCGGCTGCTTCGGTCCCGTGAGACCGTCGGGGTTTCTGCGACCGGCACGCCATGAGAGCGATGTTGCTGAGTCGGCCCGGTGATATCTCGGCCAGACCGCTTACACTTGAGGAAGTGGCGGATCCTGTTGTCGGGCCGCGGCAGATCCTGATCGAGGTCACGGTATGCGGAGTGTGTCATACCGATCTTCATACGGTGGAAGGGGAGCTTTCAGTTCCGCACTCCCATTTGCCGCGAATTGTCGGGCACCAGATAGTCGGACGGGTGGCGAAATTGGGTCCGGGGGTTACCGAGTGGAAAATGGGGGAAAGGGTGGGGGTCCCCTGGCTCGGGAGCAGCTGCGGCCGTTGTCGCTTCTGCCTTTCCGGGCGTGAGAATCTCTGTGATGCGGCCCGATTCACCGGACTTCATATCGACGGCGGCTACGCTTCGTACGCGGTTGCCCGGGCCGACTACGCGTGTCGTCTACCGGCCACATTTGATGATGCGGCGGCGGCGCCGCTCCTCTGTGCGGGAATCATCGGTTTTCGTTCGCTGCGACTCGCAGACTACGAAAAAGGAAAGTCGCTTGCGCTCTTCGGCTTTGGAGCGTCCGCGCACATTGCGCTGCAACTTGCAGTTGCCGACGGAGCACGGGTTGCCGTATTCACCCGAAGTGAAGAACACTCTGACCTGGCGAAACGCCTCGGCGCAGCCTGGTGCGGTCGCGCCGGCGATCTTCCCCCGTTTCCTGTCGAGTCTGCGGTCACCTTCGCCCCGGTTGGCCAGGTTGTCTTATCGGCTTTATCGGTGCTCGATCGGGGAGGGACCCTTGCCATCAATGCCGTCCACATGAGTCCGATACCGGAACTGCCCTACGAGAAAATCTACCACGAACGCACTGTCCGCAGCGTCACGAATGCCACGCGTGAGGACGCCGAGGCGTTCTTTCGTGCCGCGGTCGACGCAGGCGTGCGAACGCAGGTCTCCGAGTATCCGCTGGAATCGGCAAACGAGGTTCTGGCGAAATTGAAAGCTTCGACAATTCAGGGAGCCGCCGTTCTCCGGGTGCGGGAATAGTCGGCTCTTCGGTGTCGCGTCCGCTTGACACGCGCGACGTGAAACAGGTAGAGTACAGACAATTCCTGTATGTGGTGTCCACGGGGACCATTGACATCGGTGTACGGCTAAAAAAAGCGGGCGATTCCCGGCAGGTTCAAGCGCCTGCGCGGGCCGACAGAGTGACCTACGCCTACAACTTGTCTGATGGCAGTGCAAGCCGGCTATCGTCTGCGGTTTGGCTGAAATCAGCTATTGTCACTTGACGTACGATATCTGAGTCAAGTATAATTCCATCTGCGTCCAAAAAGACGAACCGGATCGCCGGTCAGGCAGAGAACGTCTGATTTGGTGGTTGAAACCGTCCTCTGAGCGGATGTGCCATCGCGACGATTGCAGAGGGCTTGACAAAAAAGTCTGGTACTGATAAAAAGACTGTCCTAGCAAATACCGATCCAAGTATCGGCTGATAGAGTGCCTGGCGGATACCGCGGGTATCTCAGAGATCTTTTACATTGAATAGAGAAGGGAAGGAACGCGAAGGCGTACTTTGAGACTGGCGGTTTCGGCTGCCGGAGGAGAGGTATGTTGGAAGCGGGCTCAAGTCAAGACAAGCCTTTCGGGAGACCGGGGGGTGAGTTTTTGCCGCTTCATTGGATGCAAGTCTGATGGAGCAACGGAGCACTTTACGAACAAAGTTGGCAGGCAACTGTCGACGAAAGTCAGTGGAGTCGCGCCGGGAAACACTACTTTAGTGAAAAAGTGTGGTCTTCGGACCACATATTATATCACGGAGAGTTTGATCCTGGCTCAGAACGAACGCTGGCGGCGCGTTTTAAGCATGCAAGTCGAGCGGGAGGTATCCTTCGGGGTACCAAGAGCGGCGAACGGGTGAGTAACACGTGGGTGACCTACCCAGGGATGGGGGATAGCCTGTGGAAACACAGGGTAATACCGCATACGATCCGCACCCTATGGGGAGTGGATGAAAGGCGCGTTTGCGCCGTACCTGGATGGGCCCGCGGCCTATTAGCTAGTTGGTGAGGTAAAGGCCCACCAAGGCGACGATAGGTAGCCGGCCTGAGAGGGTGATCGGCCACACTGGAACTGAGACACGGTCCAGACTCCTACGGGAGGCAGCAGCTAAGAATCTTCCGCAATGGGCGAAAGCCTGACGGAGCGACGCCGCGTGGGTGAGGAAGGCGGAAACGTTGTAAAACCCTTTTCTGCGTGAGGAATAAGGGGGAGAGGAAATGCTCTCCTGATGACGGTAGCGCAGGAATAAGCCCCGGCCAATTACGTGCCAGCAGCCGCGGTAACACGTATGGGGCGAGCGTTGTTCGGAATCATTGGGCGTAAAGGGCGCGCAGGCGGTTGTACAAGTCTGGTGTGAAAGCCCACAGCTTAACTGTGGAGACGCGCTGGAAACTGTACGACTCGAGTTCAGGAAGGGAAGCTGGAATTCCAGGTGTAGGGGTGAAATCTGTAGATATCTGGAAGAACATCAGTGGCGAAGGCGAGCTTCTGGCCATGAACTGACGCTGAGGCGCGAAAGCGTGGGGAGCAAACAGGATTAGATACCCTGGTAGTC
>DATKUF010000166.1:0-2666 GCA_035530755.1 Spirochaetia bacterium
CAGGGTGATCAGGTATGGTCGTTGTCGGGGTCCTGCAGGTCGAGGAACGCTTCCTTCGGGGGCATTTTTCTCTCTGCGTGCAGCCGGATGGGGGGTTCTGAGTCCGACTGCCCCAACGCGAGCGCGACTGCGCGGACGTCCTTCCCGCGCTGGATCTGTGTCACTGCCCACGTGTGGCGCAGCTGACTTGCGGTCACTTCGCGGCCGATCGTCTTCAGAGACTCGTATTTGATTCGATTCGTCACCGATATTCGACTGAATGGTCTGCCGTGATGCTCGAACAGATAAGTGGAACCCTGGAAGTGTCCGCGCGCACGGTCCACAAGCCTCGTCCGCGCGTGGACGACTCGCTCTTTCCCGCCCTTCCCGATGACCCGGATTTCCGCGAACTCAGCATCCAGCGGCTTCAGGTCGGAAAGGCTCACGGCAAGCATTTCCGATATCCGCGTGCCGGTCCCGACGAGAAACATGATCATGAGTTTGATAGTTGTATCGTTGGTTTCCCGGACGATTGTCCTGACCTCGTCGATGCTCAGGACCGTGCCCCCGGGGGTTGAAGAGTAGTCTATCTGCTTCGGTCTTACCGCCCTCAGCGCATCTTCGAGCTGATACCTTTGCTTCAGATCGTCCGCCGCGGAGCTGTGCTTGAAAGCGTATCGGATGCGATTGCGCGCGGCCGCTATCTTTCTGTTTATGGTCGCCGGGCTGTAGTGCTTCCCGCTGTGCTCTTGATCCAGCCACACTGAGTATTCGTTCAGGGCGTCGACAAGAAGCAGCTTTCGCTCGGTCATGAACTCGATAAACTGTTTTACATCGCTCCGATAGGCGTCGTGTATCTCGCCGAGCTCATGAAAGAGTCTCTCTTGTCCGGTCATTCGGCCAACCTCCGTGGAACAAAAGCGTGAGTCTTGAAGAGTAATGTAACAGATAAGGTTGGGACGGTCAATATGCGAGCGTGGCCGGCCCGGACTACGAACGAGCGGCCTTGCTCGAATCATTGCCGCCGTCGGGTTTCATCCTGAACAGCCGCATAACCATCCGCGTGAGAAACCGCACGTGCGGCGCGGCAAATTGCACCACACGCCCCGACAGGATGCCCACCGCAGCGCCTCCCAGAACATCGGTTGGCCAGTGAACGCCGACGTAGACCCGCGCGATCATCACCAGAAGCGTGATCGCGCCAAAACTGCAGGTAACCCAGCCGCGCGACCGACGCCATGAACCGGCGGCAAATCCGAAGCCGACCGCTACGTGGTCGCTGGGAAACGATGCGTCCGCGATATGGGGAATAAGTTGGTGAAACTGACCTGCGGCCAGCGCGGCGAAGGGCCGCGGGCGAAACCACACCGCACCAATAACGGAATTGATGGCGATGGCGACCAGACCGCCGAGGAAGGCCACGACAAGGCCGTGACGTCGATCTTCGTCGCTCCACGGCGGCGTGAACCAGCCGACAAAAAAAATCAGAGCGTACATCTCGAGCGAGTACTGTGCGAGTACGATCATGACTAAGTCGACCGCGCCGAGATTTCCCGCAAAGTGGTTGACCGTGTGAAAGAGAGCGTCGTCGAATGGGTTCATCGCTTATTAATATACCCGCCGGCAGCGCTTTCGTGTCTTCCGGAATGTCGATTCTTCATCCGATCTTCACCGAGAAGCCGTATATTCACCTGGAACGCATATTCAATTGAAACGAGGCCTACGTGAAAACAACTGTTACCCTATTGTCACTGCTGACCGTTCTTTCGCTGGCGATCCCACAGACCCTGCAAGCTCAGTCGGGGGCCGGCAGCCCGGTAGCGACAGCCGACAGCGCAGACCCCGCAGCGACCTCTGACGGCAGTCAACTTATGAACGCGGATCGGCTGATGCAACTCGTCCCCGGACTGACGCAGTCTGAAGCCGTCACGCTGGCGCAGACAGGCGCGGTCACCGCAGATTACAGCGGCGCGATCAGCGCGCGGATTGCGCCACCCTTCGCGGGGAAAGACGCGATGCTCAAGGAGCTGAACAAGACGGAGGCGACAGTCGGGATCGAGCTGCTGTTCCAGGCGCCGATTCCAAAGGGCTACCGCGACAGGAAGGACTTCTGGCTCGAAACCTACAACATCATGCGATCGATCAGCACGTTGAAAGGGATAAAGTACTACTCTGCCGACCGCAACATAATGCGAACGTTCTATTACGACGCCTATGCGGTGCCGTCGCCGGAACAGGAGAAGACTCGACTACCGGATCCGGTGGTGTCGACAATTCCTGCATCGAGTCACATTTTTACCTACCACAAAGACTCGAGCTTCGGTAACTACGTTATGTCCATCGACTACACGGCCGGGCCGGATCCGCAGAATCCGCAGTACGCAAGAATGGCGATGTCCAACGCAACAACCATGTACTACTCGATCATTCCGATCGAGCGGCCCTACAAGCTGCAAATCGACCTTGTCGTGGTTCCCGTCGGGGATACCATGCTCTTCTACGGCAACTTCGTGGCAAATACACTCACGCTTTTCGGACTCCGGGACAGCGTCGATGTCAGCTTCACGAATCGAGTCAAGGCACTGTACGCCTGGTTCATGGACGAGATCCGGCTGAACACACCCTGACCTGGGAAACCACGAGGGCGGGTTCCGCACTACCGCAGGATCAATCGGTCTTACCGACAG